>JAICRN010000703.1 GCA_025937335.1 Microcoleus sp. TY_ISSM_2_bin.22 | reverse complement strand
GGGCACGCAAACGAAGTTCGCGCAACGCGAGACTGTAGGAATATAATATTTTCCTTCTTCCTTCTTTCTTCTAATTGATAACTAAAACCAAATTCCCGATCGCCCTTCCGCTTTCCTGGATTTCGTGCGCTTTGACAATCTCCTCCAAACCAAAGCTTTCAGCGATAACGTGGCGCAAAACTCCTGCTTGCAAACAAGTTGTAATATCTGCCGCCGCTTGTTGATGGGCTGCTTTGTCCATCACATAAACTAGCACGTAATGAACGGTTAGATTTTTGTAAACTAATGAGTAAAAAGGAATTTGAGGCGTTATATCGGAATCAGAAGCGTAAGTAGCGATCGCACCGTTGCGTTTGAGGACTTTTAAGTTGGTTTCGAGATTGCTAGCAAAATCCACTTCAATTACGCGATCGACTCCTTCCCCTTTCGTAATTTCTTTAATTCGTGTCGCTACATTTTCGGTTTTATAATTAACAGTATAATCAGCTCCCGCAGTTTTGGCAATTTCTGCTTTTTCAGCCGAACTTACAGTTGCAATAACATTAGCGCCGCCCCATTTTGCTAATTGAACCGCATAATTTCCAACAGCACCCGCGCCGCCTGTAACTAATATTGTTTTCCCAGTTACAGCACCATCTTTAAAAACGCAATTGTGAGCTGTCATGGCCGGAACTCCCAAACAAGCACCTGCTACAAATTCTGTATTATCTGGCAGCAAAACAGCTTTTTCGCTGGATACTACAGCATATTCTGCCGCCGTGCCAAAGGCGCGGGGCAATGTGGCTTCATAAATCCAAACTCGTTCGCCAATTCTTGACGGCGATACGTCTTTTCCTACTGCTTCAATTACCCCAGCACCGTCGTTGTGGGGAATGACTCGCGGGTGTCGCATTGTGAGTCCCCCCCAACCGCTGCGCTGCTTGACATCGGATGGGTTAATGCCGGATGCGCGGACTTTAATTAGCACTTCATTTGCACCTAATTCTGGTAGCTCTATTTCGCCAATTTTGAGGACATCTTTGGCATTGCCGATTTGTTCGTAGTAAGCGGCTTTCACGGTTGTTTTCTCCTGATGGTTTAGAGTAACAATAGGCGGGATTTTTAAATTTTAATCCTCATCATATCATGACCAAGAATTTCTAGATGGTACCCGCCACGTGATTTATCCGTGGAATCCAAAATCTAAAATCTAAAAGCTAAAATCCTAGAATTTATCCGTGGGGTCAATCCAAAATCTAAAATCTAAAATCTAAAATCTAAAATCGAATGACGGCTAAATGTACTGCGGATAGGGACACGGCAGTGCCGTGTCCCTACGGGGATATTGAATGTACTTCATTAACCTGGAATATGCTGTATCTTTTGCAATCAACTACTTGACAAATTTACGCTATTCCGCCGTTAACGCGGATATTTTGTCCGGTAATCCACCGCGCTTGTTCGCTGCACACAAATGCAATTACATCGGCAATATCTTCCACTTCTCCCAGTCTTCCTAAAGCTATCATTTTAGTAAAGTTTTGTATGTCTTCGGCGGTTTTGCCGCCAGTGAAAAGTTCTGTATCCGTTGGGCCCGGAGAAATGACATTTACTGTAATTTGGCGATCGCCCAATTCCTTAGCCAGCGATCGAGTTAGCTGTTCCACCGCGCCTTTTGCCGCGACGTAAGCCCCGTAAGCCGGTATCATTATCGCCGTTGTCAAACTGGAAAAATTGACAATTCTGCCTCCCTCTGCCATGCGTTTAGCAGCTTCTTGACAAGCAAAAAACGTGCCTTTGACGTTAATTCCAAAAATATTGTCAAATTCTGCTTCAGTAACTTCCGCTACAGGTTTGTAAAGAATGACTCCCGCATTATTGACTAAAATATCGACTCGTGAATAGGTTTCGATAGTGCGATCGAACAAATCGCGAATTTCTGCGGTTTTGCTGACATCAGCTTGCACTGCCAATGCTTTGCCGCCTGCTGCTTCAATCGCTGACACAACTTCTTTTGCTTCCCGTACACCTCTGGCGTAGTTGACTACAACCGATGCGCCTTCTTGGGATAATCGGAGGGCGATCGCGCGTCCTATTCCCCGCGACGCACCGGTCACAATTGCTACTTTTCCTGTTAGTGATGTCATGGAATTTTAGATCTTAGATTTTAAATTTTAGATTGCTATCACGGATTTTACACTATCTATAGTAGTAAGGTGCTCTTCGGCGCACCTATAATAGGGTTTCTGGGTAAGTCCTGTTTATGGTAAAGTGATATCGCCTGTCCAACTAAAATCTATGACCGTAAATTCCGAGTTAGTCTCGCAGCATTTAGAAGCGGGCGATCGACTCAAACAATCTGGTAACTTTGATGAGGCGATCGCTCAATATCAAAAATTACTAGCCATTCCAGCGGAGAGTGCGATCGCACTCAACAAGATAGCTGAAATTTATTACGCTCAACAAAAATTTGCCGAGGCGATCGCCTCCTGTTACCAAGCACTTCGCCACCAACCCAATTTTGCCGCAGCCTACAAAACCCTAGGCAATATCCTGCAAGCCCAAGGCAAAATAGACGCAGCTATTCGCGCCTACTCAAAGGCGATCGAATTTGACCCTAAGTTTGTCGAAGCATATGTTAATTTGGGCAGTATGTTTTACAAACAAGGCTTGCTCGATGATGCCATAATGTACTACCAAAAAGCTCTTGCTCTTCAACCAGATTTAGCCGCTGCTTATTGGAATTTAGGCAAAATTTTGGAACAACAAGGGCGAATCAACGAAGGTTTATTTTATCAAAAAAAAGCTCTAAATTTACAGCCGGAGTTAGAAGCTAGAAGCAATTCAGTAAAAAATAACAGTTACTGAAAAGGAATGGTATAGTCAAAATAATTAAATCATTAACGGTGCAAGCTGGAG
>JAICRN010000401.1 GCA_025937335.1 Microcoleus sp. TY_ISSM_2_bin.22 | reverse complement strand
CGTTCAATTGAGGCATATTTATTATTTACGTAATCCTGTAACCATTTTTGAGAAACACCCGTGCTTCTAGCTATACCAGCCAAAGAAATTTTCTCCAAAAGAACTCGAGCGATTAAATCTTTTGTTTCCGAAGCTCATTACTTTTTTGGTCGGATTTTCGACAAGTTGGTGACCGCAACTTTGACATTTGTATTTGGGTTTTTTATTATGAATTCTACTATTTTTAACTATGTGCTTTGAACCACAATCAGGGCAGTCTGGTCGTAAAAATAGCAGATTACATGACTAAACTAATGTTGGCAGATATCAAGGATTTCAGCAAGAGTTACTTATGATAGCATAAGTCTAACTAAATCTACATTTTAGCGCGTAAATAAATATTAAAATCACAAAATTTGATTGTGTCATTTATAAAATTATCCTATGTATTCAATTACTGTAATTAAACTTCACTACATATTTATTACTACCTAAAAAACCTCAAACCGTTGATTTCTCGTGGGTTTGAGGTTCTTATAGGCGGAAGCGGGCAGCGGGAATCGAACCCGCATAATTAGCTTGGAAGGCTAAAGTTTTACCACTAAACTATGCCCGCACATACAAACTAAACATACCACAAGTCTCTGGGGATTGCAATAGGCCTGTGCAAAATTTTTGAATACCTCCCTCACACTCGCTGAATCGGGACTTGCGGCCCGATCGCCCGATCGCGCCTACAATCCCTCTCTCGGATGCTGGGTAAGGCTTTACGGATGGAAATAATCGTAAATTTGCTGGGCCAGACGCGGGCCAATCCCAGAAACTTCTGCCAACTGTTCGGGAGTCGCTAAACGCAGGTAGTCGATCGACCGAAAATGTGCTAACAATTGTTTTTGTCGGTGGTGTCCCAATCCGGGAATTTCATCAAGGCGCGATCGCTTCATTCTCTGACTTCTTTGATCTCGATGAAAACTCACAGCAAATCTGTGCGCCTCATCCCGCACCCGACGCAATAATTGTACGCCCGCTTGCTCAGAATTAGTTGGCAGCGGCAAAGATTCCCCCGGCAAAAATATCTCCTCTCGCTGCTTTGCCAAACTGACCACGCGCAACTCTTCTAGCAAATTCATCTCCCGCAAAACATCCACAACCGCTGAAAGTTGACCTTTGCCACCGTCTATCATAATTAAGTCTGGTTTATCGGATATAGTATGAGAAACGGAGGAGAAATTGCTGAGTTCTTGCGGTTCTCCTAAATCACTCAATTCATCTTCATTTTTGCTTTTTCCTTCTGCTTCTTTCCTTCTAAAACGTCTGCCGATAACTTCTGCTAAACTCGCAAAATCATCAGAATGACCCGATTTAACTTCAGGATTTTTAATTTTGTAGTGGCGGTAGTGTTGATTGGCCGGCAAACCGTCAATAAATACGACGCGGGAAGCTACGGCGTCAGAACCTTGAATGTGAGAAATATCGTAACCTTCAATGCGCCGAGGAACTTCTGGCAAATCGAGAATTTCTGCTAAATCTTCCATTGCTTGAGAATTGCGATCGCTCAATCTTTGCATTCTCGCCAATTCATACTCAGCGTTGCGTTCCACCATCTCAATCAATTCTGCTTTAGTTTGCCGTTGCGGCGTCAAAATCGTAACTTTTCGCCCCTTACGATTGCTCAACCAATCTGCTAATATTTCCCCTTCTGGCAATTCGTACTGTACTGAAATTTCGCTGGGAATTTCTACAGATTCGACATTTTGATAATGTTCTTCCAACACCCGCTGTAAAATCGCTCCGGCTTCTACCCCCACTCGTTCTCCCTCTTGCCCCGGAGGGGAGGAAAGAGAAAGTTGAGATAACTCTTGCCCATCTTTTACAAGAGATTGAGATAACTCTTGCCCCCCATTTGCAAGGGGCGGTTGGCGGGGTATTTCCGCCATAAATCCTAACCTTCCGACCAGTTGACCAGCGCGAATTTGGAACAATTGGACGCAAGCGTGCTGGTTGTCTGCTGCAAGTGCGATCGCATCTCTGGAAACCGTATCGTCGGGCAAAGACACTTTTTGACCCGCACTCAAAGACTGCAAACCCTTAATTTGATCGCGAATGCGTGCCGCCGTTTCAAAGTTTAAATTTTCGGCTGCCTCTTCCATTTGGGGTTCTAAAATATCGAGCAATTCCTCAGTCCTTCCCTGAAAAATCATCGCTACTTTTTGGATAATTTTTCGGTATTCTTCCGGCGAAGTTAACCCTTGACAAACGCCAACGCAGCGCCCGATGTCGTAGTTCAAACAAGGACGGTCTTTAAACAGCGGTTGAGGGCGCTGCCGCAGGGGAAAAATTCGCTTAATTAAATGCAGCGTACTCCGCAGCGCCCCTGTATCGACGTAGGGGCCGTAGTAGCGGTCTTTTGCACTACCTGCGCGGCGTTTGCGGGTGATAAAAATGCGCGGGTATTCCTCCGACCAAGTTATGCACAAATAAGGATATTTCTTATCATCTTTGAGGAGGACATTAAAGTAAGGTTGGTGCTGTTTTACGAGGTTTGCTTCTAAGGCTAAAGCTTCTGCTTCTGTGTCGGTGGCGATGAATTCTATTTCGCGCACTTGCTGCACCATCATCGCGATGCGGGGGCTGAGACTTTGGCTTTCGCGGAAGTATGAACGGACGCGGTTTCGTAGTTTTTTTGATTTGCCAACGTAAAGGATGCGATCGCTCTCGTCTCGCATTAAATATACACCAGGAACCGCCGGAATTTCTTTGAGGCGACTTTCTAGGCGTTCCGAGTCTTTAACTAACGGCAGAGTTTTTGTGGATGGCATTGCAAGCTATCTCAGCAAAATAGAGAGTTATTGTACACTCTTTTATTTTAGCTTAATTGTGCGGATTTTTACGGCTGCTACCGTCGGCAAATCCACCGATTAAATTTGATTGAAAATCAGTTACAATATCTGAGATAAAAACTTGCGCGTGCGTTCTTCCTTCGGGTGCTGAAAAAATTCTTCCGGCTTCGCTTCTTCAACTAAAACGCCACCATCCATCAATACAATGCGATCGGCAACTTCGCGCGCAAACCCGACTTCGTGAGTCACCACTACCATTGTAATTCCTGTTTGAGCTAAATTTCGCATTACATCTAAAACTTCCCGCACCATCTCCGGGTCTAATGCTGATGTCGGTTCATCAAACAGCATGATTTTAGGCTGCATTGCTAGAGAACGTGCAATTGCGACTCGCTGCTGTTGTCCCCCAGATAACTGTCCGGGATATTTTTTTGCTTGTTCCAAAATCCCTACTCTTTCTAACAGTTGCATTGCCACTTCTTCGGCTTTTTTCTTCGGCCAGCGGCGCACCCATACTGGCGCTAGCATGACATTTTGCAAAACGGATAAGTGGGGAAACAGGTTGAATTGCTGAAACACCATTCCTACTTCGCGGCGAATGGTCTCGATGTTGCGTAAGTCGTGGGAAAGTTCGATTCCGTCGATCGTAATTTTACCTTGTTGGTATTCTTCTAATGCGTTGAATGTGCGAATAAACGTCGATTTTCCCGAACCAGATGGCCCCATCACGACCACGACTTCGCCTCGGTTTACGGTCATGCTGACGCCGCGCAGTACGTGAAATTGTCCGTACCATTTGTGGACGTTTTCTGCTATGATGACTGGTTCGGTGATTGGGGGTTTAGTTTCCATAAATTTTTTATTTTTTAACCGCAGATAGAGGCCGATGAACGCTGATGAAAGTAGAAGAGTTTTTAGCGCTGGCTTACTCCTAAAGTTCGCTCTATTTTGCGGCTTGCTAGGGACATTGAGTAGCAAAATACCCAATAAATGATGCCGACGAATATGTAAACTTCGGCGTACCTGCCGATATAGGATGGATTTGCTAAAACTGCGCGGGATATTCCGATTAATTCTAACATTCCGAATAGAGATAGCAGGGATGTATCCATGAATAATCCGATGAATTGACCCCCGATCGCCGGAATGACTGTTCGCAGTGCTTGAGGCAGTACAATTAGAATTGTGAGTAGGGGTGTATTGAGTCCGATCGACCTCGCTGCTTCTATTTGTCCCCTGGGCACGGCCTGCAAACCACCGCGCACGTTTTCCGCCAAGTATGCCGCACTAAATAAGGTTAATCCAGCAATGGCTCTAATCACTCTATCCAATTTCGGATATTCGGGCGGCAAGAAGAGTTGCAGCATTATTTGACCTAAAAACAAAATGCCAATTAATGGTAAACCGCGAATAATTTCAATGTATAATGTTGATAAGAATCTCACAACTGGCAAAGAACTTTGTCGTCCTAGTGCTAGCAATACTCCTAAAGGAAAGGAAAGCACAATACTAATAACTGCTAAAAACAGTGTCAATACTAAACCGCCCCAATCATTTGTTGACACTTCTGTTAACCCCAACCCGCCTTTAATTAACCACAAAACTATTGGGAAGGAAAGAACCCAAATTGCAGGCATCCAGCCCATGATTTTTGGGTTTATTTGCCTTCCGATGGCGTAGCTGGCGGCGGCTGCGATAATAATTCCTAAGAGGTAGAGGCGAGAGGTTAGGTCGATCGGCGAAATGACCGCACCCACAACCGCAGCACCGAGTATAATTAGTAAAGGCGGATTCCAAAGACGTTCTTGCCGCTGAATGTTTCCCCAAGTTAATCCTCCCAACAAGGCAATTATGGCTGCTACTATCCACAGCCGCCAGTACGATTCGCTGGGAAATCTGCCGGCGAAAAATAGCGGCAAGTTGGCTTCTAATACGCGCCATTGAGCTTTTGTTGTTGCCCAAACGATAATTCCTTTAATAGTTTGGAAGGCGATAATTAGGCAAACTACTGTCAGAATGCTGTTGTACCAGGTACTAAATAAATTTTTGCGCGCCCAATTCCAAGGGGTAGGCGATTCGGTGGCTGGGGGCGGTAATACAGGGATAGTTTCCATATTTTAGATTTTAGATTGCTTGCTGAATTGCACTTGCTAATATTCCTAATATTTTATTGACATCTATTAGGTAATATTCGGTCAAGTCAACTTCAATGACTTGTTCTTTGAGTCTTAAAAATCTCCAGGTTTGACCGCTAGTAACAGCCCCATAAATTATTGTGGCATTTTTGTTACCTTCGCATTCATTAAATATTCTAGCTGCCAACATTTCTGCGACGCATGGCCCCAAGCCTGCATTAATATCTTCGTTTTGTGCTTCTACGATAGCAACTACAGGTGCGGTAAGAATTAATAAGTGTGAAGAACGACTAATCAAAAAATCGCAATTTCCATTTAATCCTTTTTCGGCATCAACTGTAAAATCTATTCCACAAAAAAGACCAATTTGATGGTTGAACAGTTTTCTAAGTTCTATTAAAATCGGTGCGGTAATCATGGACGATCGAGATTTGTCCGTATTGCTGCTTAAGGCTATGGGTACGTTCTCTTTTAGAACTTCTACAAGCAAGGAACTTGGTTCTAATTCGGCCACAGTAGCGAACAGATCGATTCGATCGCAAATCGTCAAACCGAAATTTTTTGTTACTGTTTTTAAGTTAAAATCTTTGTAAGTCATTTCAACTTTAGTTCGAGATATTATAACTTAACTTCTGACCTCGCTATCAACTGT
>JAICRN010000428.1 GCA_025937335.1 Microcoleus sp. TY_ISSM_2_bin.22 | reverse complement strand
GATCGACAAGTTCCCGCGCGGCGGCTTTGGTAACTTGTGCGATCCGTTCCTTGACCACATCCTCTTCGATCGCCCTCGGCTCTGGCTCCTGTTCGCGATCGATCCCCAACCATAAAAGATACTCGATATTACCCGCCGGGCCAAGTAAAGGCGACCACGTTAAGCCGCGTTCCTGCCATCCTAAAGCTGCGGCTGCCTTCCACACTTGAAAAATCGCATCAGCTTGAGTTGCCGAGTCTCGCACTACGCCTTTTTTCCCGACTCTCTCGCGCCCTACCTCAAACTGCGGCTTTACCAGCAACACCGCTTCTCGCGGCGGTGCCAACAATTCCCACAGCGACGGTAAAATCTTATCCAGGGAAATAAACGACACATCTACTACCCCCAAATCTGCTCGCGCAGAGTCGCCGTAAAGCTCAGCAGCAGTCATGTACCGCAAATTGGTGCGTTCTTTCAAAATTACTCTCGGATCGTTGCGCAAGCCCCAATCTGCTTGACCGTAGCCAACATCTATGCCGTAGACTAGGGCAGCGCCTGCTTGCAGCAAACAGTCAGTAAAACCGCCTGTGGAGATGCCGCCGTCGAGACAAATTCTGCCTGCAACCGGGATCGCAAAAACTTCTAAAGCTTTGGCTAATTTGTCGCCGCCTCTAGAAACATAGCGCGATCGCTCTTTGATCTGAATTTGGGCTGCAATGTCAACCTCAGTGCCCGGTTTGTCAACTACCTGTTGGTTGATAGATACTTTTCCTGTCCGAATCAATGCCTGAGCTTGCTGTCTGGAACTGCACAAATCTAGGCTGACCAATAAAGTGTCTAGTCGCTGTTTAGCCAAGGTGTTTAATCTGTACGGATAGGGTTAAGAACAGTACCAGATTAGCACTTACGCACAAGCCCGACTGCTGATTTTTGGCGAGCATTTTGGTTTTGCGATCGTCGCGGGGCGATCGCCCCACCTGACATTATGTGACTGAGATCACTCTGCGTTTGTAGTTCGATCGCAGATAAACATCCGTAGAATCACACAAAAACTTTGGCGACTAGCGGATGATTTAGATGCAGCTAAAAGCGCTACAAATACCATCAGGGCGATCGACCATGAAAACAATTAACTTTCCTATCAGAAATCCGGCTGATTGTCAAGAAAATACCTGGGCTTTCGTCAGCGGTGACATCATCCACATTGTTTATCCCAACGGGGAAGTAGAAGCAAGAACCGCCGAACAAGTAGAGCGGCACCAAACCAAAAATCCCCTAGACAAATGCCTCGTTTGGGGACGTGTTGGCGATTTTTAACACCAGTTTCAAGAAAGAATGCAACTTTAGGGAAGCTCCAAACCCTTAATTCATCAATCATTCCCAATTGTTCAATCCTTTAAATATAAAATTTTTAATATAAAATTTTTAATATAAAATGTCATAACCCATAAAAAAAGATCGCTTGAGGCTGCGAAGCCAAAAAAAGCGATCGATCCAACTGCTGCTAACTGCAAGCTACAAAAGCAATTTGCTGTTAAAAAAAGTAGCAAATTGACTTAAATATCTTGTTCGCTCAATTCGCGAATCAAGTAATCAAAAGGCTGCTCCAAAAAAGGCCCCACAGACAAGCCAGCAGCTTCCACCTGAGCCTTAACCATCTCCTTCATAATGCCAATCCCCATCACCGTCGGGCCAATGGGAACGCTTAGAGAATTGTAAGTTTCGCGCAAACCTTGCAGCACGCGCTCGTCTAGTACGTCGGTACTTCCAGCCACCAAGGCGTAAGTAGCGTAGCGCAAGTAGTAGTCCATATCCCGCAGACAAGCCGCGTAGCGGCGAGTCGTGTAGGCATTTCCGCCCGGACGGATCAATTCAGGCTGTTCGGCAAATAGCTGAATACCAGCTTGCTTGACAATTGTCGCAGCATTGCTGTTAATCGCCGCCGCCGCCTGTACCCGTGCCGTGCCCGTTGCAAAATAAGATTTCAACCGATCGATACCATCTCGGTCTAAATACCTACCAGCAACATCATAATTTTCAATCAGGCTCGTCACTGCATCGCGCATAAGTTTCTCTCCCAAAAATCTTTATCAATACTTTGCTATCTGAGACAGACCGCCTATTGTAGACTACTACAAATCGGCGTTTGATTAAGATTTGAGATGGGATTTTCACGAAGGGTAGTCTATCCCCGGCAAACGGACGAAAAATTCAGCCGTTTGCCTTGTATCTTCAGCAGCCGAAAAATCGACAGGGCAAGAATCACTAACTGCCCGGCCACACTGGGCCCCAATTTCAAAATTTTGTATCTATGGCTACAAAATAGTGGATACTGAAGGCCTACGATCGCCCAAACAGTCTGAAATCGGCCGATCGCCAAGACACAACCAATATCAGGAGTAAGTCATGTTCCAGACACCCCAAGAAGCCTTAAACTACATAAAAGAAAATCAAATCCAGATCGTTGACCTAAAGTTCATCGATATGCCGGGGATCTGGCAACACCTTTCCCTGTACCACGACCAAATCGACGAAAGCGCATTCACAGACGGCGTACCCTTCGACGGTTCCAGCATTCGGGGTTGGAAAGCCATCAACGAATCAGACATGACGATGGTCATCGATCCGACCACCGCTTGGATGGACCCGTTCATGGCAGAACCGACCATCAGCTTCATTTGCAGCATCAAAGAACCCCGCACCGGCGAACCGTACAGTCGCTGTCCCCGCACCATTGCCCAAAAAGCCATAGACTACTTGCTTTCGACCGGTATCGGCGATACAGCATTCTTTGGCCCGGAAGCAGAATTCTTCATTTTTGACGACGTTCGCTTCGACCAAACCCAAAATTCCGGCTACTATTACGTAGATTCGATCGAAGGTCGCTGGAATTCCGGCAAAGAAGAAGCAGGCGGCAACCTCGGCTACAAACCGCGTTACAAAGAAGGTTATTTCCCAGTAGCACCAACCGATACCTCACAAGACATGAGAACGGAAATGCTGCTGACAATGGCAAAATGCGGCGTACCCATCGAAAAACACCACCACGAAGTCGCCACCGGCGGTCAATGCGAACTCGGTTTCCGCTTTGCAACTTTAGTACAAGCAGCCGACTACTTGCTGACTTACAAATACGTCATCAAAAACGTCGGCAAAAAATACGGCAAAACCATCACCTTCATGCCCAAACCGCTGTTTAACGACAACGGTTCCGGGATGCACGTTCACCAGTCGATTTGGAAAGACGGCCAACCTCTATTTGCAGGCGATCAATATGCAGGTTTCAGTCAAATGGGACTGCATTACATCGGCGGCATTCTCAAGCACGCACCGGCACTTTTGGCAATCACCAACCCCACGACCAATTCCTACAAGCGTTTAGTTCCGGGCTTTGAAGCCCCTGTAAACTTAGCTTACTCTCAAGGAAATCGATCGGCATCAGTGCGGATTCCGTTGTCTGGAACCAACCCCAAAGCCAAGCGGTTAGAATTCCGCTGTCCCGATGCCACATCCAATCCGTATTTAGCATTTGCAGCCATGCTGTGCGCCGGCATTGACGGCATCAAGAATCAAATCGATCCGGGCGAACCTTTGGACGTGGATATCTACGACCTTTCGCCGGAAGAATTGAGCAAAATTCCTTCGACTCCCGGTTCCTTGGAAGGCGCTTTAGAAGCGTTAGAAAAAGACCACAGTTTCTTAACTGAAAGCGGCGTATTTACCGAAGACTTCATCCAAACCTGGATTTCCTACAAACTCGACAATGAAGTCAACCCGATGCGGCTGCGTCCTCACCCCTACGAGTTTTCTCTCTACTACGACTGTTAGAAAATTAATAATTAAAAATTAAAAGTTAAAAATGGTATAATTACCATTCTTAACCGAGGATTTTTAATTAATAAGAACGCCGCCCTTAAAAGCGGCGTTTTTTTGGAGTTTAGAACTGCTGGATCAACGCCCAGACTCTCCCCTTACCCGAGACTATCTGGGCAACGCTGTTAGTAGTAGCACCCATTGTAGCCTCAGAGACATCCTCTACAGCCCATTTAGTTGCTTTCTCATCAACAATAAACAAATCGTCAGGAGTAGTGCCTTCCTGAACCCGATATATCTTATTCAGAATGAAACGCTGCCGCGCCTCAGCTTTTGGTATGCCCGTAACTTCATCAGGATCGATAGAGATGGCACTACCTTCTTTTAAGGTACCTTTTGAGTTGGTTAAATTGCGATCGCTCTTTTCTGCTATTTGCAGGCTGTGAAGCTGCAAACCAGAGTCAGTCTCAGAGATATTGCAGACAGCAGCTAGCAGTCCACTTTTTCCAAAACCGAGAACCGCTGCACTAACAGTCAAAATTACCAAAATATGGAAATGATTCACCGTATTTATGCTCCTTTGTTTGTGAGATTATGCACTCATTCAAAATTAGCAATTAGCAATTACAGTGCTGGACGCACAGACTCTACCTGTAGGGCGATGCACACCGCACCTTACAACTACAGATAGTCTAAAAAATGACTCCTTGCGTAAGTCCTAAATTACCAATGACCAAATGATGTCCGATATTTTTGTGATGATCCGCAATCAGAGTAACGTCGCCATGACTTCAGTTGACGGCATTGCCTTTGTCACTTTACTAACTCAAGAAGGACGAGTGCTGGCAGAAGAGACAGTTGACCTGTTGGAGGCAGATGTGAATTATGATGACCTCAAGCACGGAAAATATACTGTAGTTGTCAGGCACGAAGGCGTTGAACCTCGATCGGCAACCTGTAGTGTTACAATCACCGATGAAGATAAAGTAATCATGCTGACATTTGTTTACTTGGAGCTAGAACGGGTGCTGCTCCGCATTCAAACTTCAACCGAAGAAAGACTATGACCGTGAAAGTTACTCCGCCAAATTCAATTAAAATGTTTCGCTATCGAGTACATTTCTTGGCAAAAGACCTCTGGAGGGAAAAAAACCCGGTTTGTCGGATGAATCTGGCTTTACAGTTAGCCGATGTGGCGACAACTCTGGCTCGGTTGGAAGTACAAGAGGCGCGAAAATTTCAACAAGAGTCTGGTAATGTTGAGGCTTCAGACTCGACGGAAGCTGAAAAGTTTTGAGTGCGTGAGATTGCTTTCTACGATCGGCGCAGCGCTTGCGTGATACCAGTGTACAAAAAAAATAATGTTATTGTAAGCCCGTGTTCCAAATCCTGATAGTTATCAGTCATTTTTAATCTAAAATCTAAAAT
>JAICRN010000123.1 GCA_025937335.1 Microcoleus sp. TY_ISSM_2_bin.22 | reverse complement strand
CGCATAGGGATTAAAGAAGCGGGGTTTTTTAACCGATATCCCTCCCGTTTAACTGCACATTTTTGTAGATAAAACTCGGTTTCTGGGTAAGTCGTATCAAATCCGGTAGCATCGGAATTATATTACCCACAATCAGGACACGGCGCCGTGTCCTGGGTTTATATGAATCCGGTGTTACCAGAATTGATATCATATTTACAGAAATCCTAGAAACCCAAGCTGCAATTTTTCTGGCGGGCGATCGCGCGCCGATGTGTCAAAACTTGCTACAATTTCGTCAGTCTCGGAAGTAAAAACCGGGTTTTGTTACAGAGAAAAAACCCGGTTTATTGGTATTGGTAAGTAGATGCTTAGTTCAACACTTTTAACCACCCCAAACAACTCTATGGGGCTGGTTGAGATTTGGCTTCCAGGGCATCTTTAGCCGACAATCCCTGATCTTGAACGCCAAAATACCACAAACTAGCAGCAGCTTCTGCCCGAGTCACTGATTTCTTCGGCTGAAACAGAGTAGTAAAACCAAAAACGCGGCGAATATTCGCCAGATCTCCATTGTTGAAATCAGCTAAAACAGCCCGAGATGCCTGGGAATCAATCTTAGAAGCATCTTGAAAACCCCACTTTTCTTTCACTCCCTCAATGTTAGCTGTCGGCAAAACTTGACGAGTATCTAAAGGCACTTTCCAAAGAATCAATGTTTCGCGAGTTAAAGGTGCATCCGGGCGAAATTTCACATCTTTAGTTTCCCCCGAAAGCGAACTCGGAATTACACCGGCTTCTGCTAAACCTTGAATTGCTGAAAAATCTGGGTCTGTTTTGGGTACGTCAGAAAAAGCCGCTTCGCTAGAGTCTACTGCTAATCTAATTTGTTTGGCTTGACGGCTAGCATAAATTTGATTGTTAGCTGCTACTAACCAGCGGGCGTATTCGCGGCGAGTGACAATTTTGTTGGGTTTGGGCAAAGTGCTGGCAGTTTCTAAATTAGCATTTTCTGTCGCTCGCACTTTCAGCACTTCCAACTGAGTTAAATCTGCCACATACTGCCGCAACTGTTGAGGAATTTGGCCGTCTTGTTGGCTAACTTTTGCTGATTTTGGCGAGGCGGATGGCGTTGGAGTAGTTCCCTCTGAATTAGATGGAGTTGGTGAAGCGGTTGGAGATGCGCTAGACTCGGGATTATTAGGTTGGGGACTGGCGGCAATTGCTGACCCCTCTTTGCTGTAGTCGATCGTAAATTCTGTAGAACCTCCTACTTTCTGAGTAGGAGAAAGAGACACTGTTACCCGCAAATTATCTCGGGTTGCGACTAAAGAACCTTGTCCCTCGGCGGTTGGACGGCTGACTATTTCCCAGTTGCGGCGCCCAAACTCTGTGGAGTAAAAGTTCTGAACCGAATTAACCGGATCTGTACTCTCCCAGCGCAGCCGCACATTTTTTTGCGACGGATCGGTTTGCCCACCAACTTCGATTAACTCAGCATTAGGATAGAGTGGAATCTCTGTCGGGAAATCGGGAGGAAGTTTGGCGGTAGAGTTTGTCTCAATTGCTGTCGCTGGTGGCGCAGAAGAGAAAACCACGGGATTTTGTTTTAATTGGGGATCGGCGGCTAATGATTCTTCGAGTGCCTTGCTGTTGGGGCTGTTGGCACAAGCTGTGACAGCAGCCAGCATACACACAGCCAGCCAAGTATTTACTGCAGCGAGTATATTGGTTTTATTGGTTTTACTGGTTTTAGATCGACCTTGAGAGTTGCCTCGCCGTTGAGTAAATATAATATTCAGCATAAATCTCCCCTTTGCGGATATATTTCTAGGCTAGCGCAGATCGATCGGGCATATATAATTTTTACCCAAATGAAATTTTTGTATTTACTTCTAGTTACTGCTACATTGCTTTTATACCCTCTCAAGTTTGCCCGTCCCGCTGCATCTCAACCAGCCCCGCAGCGGGCCGAAATTCAGACGCCAGAGTGGCAGCCATTTTGCTCGGCGATGGGTCAGTTTGCGATCGATATGCCGGGAACTCCCAAAATTAATTCGGAAACTTTTTCAACTCAAGTTACCGCTCATACATACAGATCGATCTTAAAAAACAAAGAGACTTATTTACTTCAATACTTTGACCTAGATTTCCGGCAAAGCAACAATAATATTAAAATTACTTTAAATAATGCCGTTGATTTCTTTGTCGTGGGGGCGAATGCAAAATTGTTGCAAGTGCGGGATATTTCCCTCGGAGGCTATCCAGGAAAAGAGTTTGAGTTTCAGCAGCTTTCCCCCACTGAACCTGTAGGTGTAGGTCAAGTTTTTTTGGTGGAAACGCGCGTTTACGGGCTGGTTGTCACTTCCCCAGAACCGGAAAATGCTCAAAAATTTCTTGACTCTTTTCGTTTGTTTTGAAGCCGGAAGTTCGGCAACCAGCAGTGTACGAGATTTAACGGATTTAACGGATAGATGTTGAGAGAACAGGGAAGAGGGCAAAATTAGTTATGAGTAGCGTATTAATAAAACTTACGTTTTTAGGACTTAGGCACGATTGTTGAGAAATCGGTTTTTTTACGAAAAGACGCACTGTAGACCGCACACGGGCATAAAAAACTCGGTTTCGCATCGACCCCGACGGGTAAGTCCTGGTTTTTAAACTTGGTGTATGGGAAAATATTCGATTTACTAACTCAAAATCTCGGAATTAACCTGGTTTCTGAGGAATAGTGCTTCCCCGACTAATTAAGTTAAATTGGAGCTAAGACCTGATTTGGTTTTTTGTACTCTATCTAACGACGTAGATAAAAGTTACACCTGTGGAGCGATGTACCTGCTTCCTCAAGTTTATATATTTTAAATAAGGATTTTTAAATCCAACGAAAAAACAAACGCAGAAAACACAAACAAAGATTTTGTAAAGATTCTGTATGGCATAATCTGGCTCAACGAAGAAGTCAGGCTCATCGAAAGCTTACCCGGAGGTTTTTAACATATTATGAACAAACTAACACCAGTTATCCTGAGCGGCCTCCTATTATTTGGAGCTGCTGCTTGCAGCGAAGGAGCTAAAACTAGCGCTGATTCTCCTAACTCTACCACAGAAAATCGCAATAGCCCGCCCCCAGCCGAGACAGTTCAAAAAACTCAGGGTGACGCAACTAGCGATATTCGCAAAAACCAAGCCAATTCTGATATCAGGGCCAGAGAACAGCGCAACAATGTGACGGGCGGCGATGCCATAAGAGCCGATGGCGACCTCCAAAGTGAAGTGCGCTCGAAGTTAGAAGTAAACATCACTAAAGGTCAGCTAACTGTGGAGGCAAAAGACGGGCTTGTCACCGTAGGTGGTACAGTTCCCAATCAAACCGATCTAGCTAAAATTGAGCCGCTAGCTAAAGAGATTAAGGGTGTCAAAGATGTGAATGTTACGGCTGTTGTCGCCCCTGCTGCACCCGCCTCGCCTAGCAGCAATCAATAAATTAGCCGGAAGAAGTCCGAGGGAAAGATTTAGTTATCTAGGATAGAAGTCTGAGGGAAGAGGGTAAAGTTTGGCATTGTAAGATTGCTTGCTGAGCAGATTACAAGGCTTAGGTGACTCTCTAGAGAGATCGGGTTTTTAAGTGAAAGAGTTTAAATTTAATTTTAAATTCACCCATTCAAAACTCGCGCAATACCTGCAACTTTCTCTTCCCAATTTCCGATTTCTATGCCGGATAAAGAGTTTGAAACCAGCCTGAAGATAGAGCGGGAAGTTATTCCCAGCGACCGATGAAAAATGTTGGGAAAAAATGACTAAATGTGATTGATGGCAGAGCATAAATTCTGTGGTTGTGTAAAAGTAGTATAATTTGCAGGAGAAAAAAAATGGCTTTAGGTCAACACAAGCGAGCTGTAGGATCATTTTCTAATTACCGAGATACGGAACTAGCCCTGATGGAACTGCAAAGTAGCGGGTTTCCGATGAATAAAGTTTCGGTAGTTGGGGAAAATCTCGATGGCAGCGAAATTGCGGGCGCTAGCGCTGGTAAGAGTACCGACGAAAAAGTGGGCGGCGGCGCAAAAGCAGGTGCGACAGCGGGAGTAGTGACGGGCGGTTTGATTGGATTGCTCGGAAGTATTGGGGCCCTGGCAATTCCGGGAGTTGGCCCGGTGATGGCAGGGGGCGCGATCGCAACTCTGCTGGCAGATACTGTAGTCGGAGGCGCGATTGGGGCTGCCGCCGGTGGTTTGGTGGGCGGTTTGGTCGGTTTGGGAGTTCCCGAATCAAAAGCTAAAGTTTATAGCGATCGCGTCTCGCGCGGTGAATATTTGGTATTCGTAGAAGGAACAGATGCCGAACTTGCCACAGCCGAAGGAATTCTGAGCGTGCGGGGCATTCAGGATTGGGGCATTTACGATGTGCCAGCAGAGACCGGCCGCAGAGCTGGGGGCCACCAGAAGCGCGCAGTGGGAGTATTTTCAACCCGCCGCGAGACGGAACACGCACTGGGAGAACTGAGAACTGCCGGTTTTGACATGAATCGGGTTTCGGTCATCGCTAAGGATGCTGAGTCTAAAGGCGACATCGCAGGCATTGACGTGCACGACAGCGCGGACAACAAGGCGGATGAAGGAGCGACTAAGGGCGCACTCACAGGCGGCACTTTGGGCGGTTTGACAGGCTTGTTGGTAGGTCTGGGCCTAGTGGCAATTCCGGGAATCGGGCCGATTATGCTGGCAGGAGCCTCAGCTACGGCGATCGCCACTACACTCGCCGGTACGGCTTTGGGTGCGGCAGCAGGCGGCTTGATCGGAGCTTTAGTCGGTATGGGAATTCCCGAAGAGGAAGCTAGAGCATACAACGATCGAGTGGCTAGAGGAGATTACTTGGTACTGGTTGACGGCAGCGAAGCTGAAGTCGCTAAAGCTGAAACCATTCTGAGCCGCGGAGGCATTCAGCATTGGAACACCTACGACTATCCCAGCAGCGTCGATAGTGCTCGGGCTGATTACGGTGCTCCTGGCACTCCAGGGGTTGATACTACGGCTACTATTTACGATCCCAATCAGGGCCTGACCGGCAACCGTCGGGTTTGATACTTCAGACTTTGTTTGGGTATTGTTTCTAATTCCGGCATGGTAGTCGCACTCGCGCACTCGGATTGTGGAAAGCGATCGAACCAACACGGGCGAGCTAGGCGTTGTACGCTTTGCCGCTAAAATTATCCCAAAAGTCGGCTTTTTCTCTAAAAGCTGGCTTTTGTTTTGTTCTGGAAACTTAAAAAAAAAAGCGACCTGTCAAAAGTTTAATTTTGATTGGCAAGGTGGGCGATACCGCCGGTGGCTCGATCGGCTCCCTTAATTTTTAGATCCTAAATCCGCAGTGTTTTTTTAGTCTGTAACACTCACTACAGCTCGATTGCCAACCCTGCAGTATTATCAAATTTGATGACATAAATTACAGCAGATATTGCCCGGTTAGTCAAAGAGCGACTATCTTTAATTATGGGGCGGCTACTTTCAGCAACTTATACAGGTGAAATAGGCAGTCCCGCGCGCTGAGTACGGCCTGCGGTGGTCGGCAAGTATTAGAATAATAATATTGTCGGAGCCTTCGGGCAAGACTTGGGCTGGTCATTGCTTGGCTGTAGCAACCCAATTGCCGTTGGCAAGACCTGCTAAAGGAATACAGTTTTTCTGGGAATGCCTCAGCGAAGCATTTGAGAATCCCAGGAAAAGCTTTTATGTCCGGGAGCGCGTCTGGTGTCGGGCGTTCTGTTAATGAGAACCGCAAGCGCTCATGGATCGAGTAAAGATTGACAGCAAGCACAGCAGCGCGGGAGCACAATGGCTCGCGGCGCATTTTTTCGCGAAATCTCAGGCTACTGACAGCGTATTGCTTGCTTCGCCTGCGACTCGCTCAGCACTCCGAGGGAAACAGCCTTCCTGTTGGATTTCACGCTGTGCGCAGCACAGTGGGGGGAGGTGAAACTAGCTGAGCTGACCGGGCTCTGCTTTCATGGGCGATCGAACATAGAAGGCACTTATGTAGAAAGCATTCGGGGTTGAAGCTCCGATATCTTGTTTCTTGATTGCACTAATAAATTCGATCGTCTGTACCAGCAAATTTTCGGGTCAGAATGCGGCGCAGAGCGCGCCAGCAATACCCCAAATATTCGATCGACCTTAACAAGAGCGATCGACAACTTCTCGGTATTTTAGTAAAGGGTTAGCAGTTAACAGTTAGTGATTAGCAGTTACTATAAATACAACTAACTGCTAATCACTAACATCAACCGCCGACTAATTACTAGCAAAATCAGACTTACAGGGCTTAACGCCGCGAGCAATTCGGTTTATTCATGACTGCGCGCTGACCAACCCCTGATTTTTTACGAGAAACCCGGTTTCTCGTAAGTTATAACTAAGTTAGCAGGGTGATGTTATGCATCAACCAGTTGTGATAATTGTTACTGTGGCAGTATTGGTTGAAAAAACTTACTCCCAAACACAATAGTACAAACTTTCAGACAACATAGAACATCGAGAAATTAAGGAAACTCACTCAATTTTTTTATGAATTTCACTGAGCTTTTAAGTGCCGATGAACTTTTAACTAGACATAGAAACGGGGAACGAGATTTTCGAGGGGCTAACCTCATTGCAGCTCATTTGAGTGAAGCTAATCTCAGTCGAACAAATTTGAGCAGCGCTAATTTGAAAGAGGCCAACTTAATTAGAAGCAAACTAATTGGAGCTAATTTAAACGGTGCAGACTTGAGCGGGGCTAATTTATCTAAGGCGAAATTAATTGAAGCTAACCTCGGCAGTTGTAGTTTAACTGGAACTGTGGCGCTCGCAGCAGATTTTAGCGGAGCAAATCTCAGCGGAGCAATATTGTCTCAGGCTGACTTGAGCAAAGCTGTCATGACAGGAGCGAGCTTAGTAGGAGCTTGTCTGCTAAGTGGCTCGAAACTAACTGAAGCTAATTTGAGCGGGGCGACGCTGAGCCGAGCAATTATGAGCGGGGTTGATTTAAGCAGAGCAAATCTGACTAGAGCGATTCTCAGCGAGGTTGATTTGAACGGGGCGAACCTGAGCGGAGCAACTTTAATTCGGGCTTATCTCAATCGCGGAAATCTCAGCGGTGTCAATTTGGTTGGAGCTAATTTGAGCGAAGCAAGTCTGCGGGAGGCTTGTATTTGCGCTGCTAATTTGAGCGCTGCTGACTTGAGCGGTGCTGACTTGAAAGGAGCTAATTTAAATGGCTCTAATTTGAGCGGTGCGCACTTGCAAGGAGCTAATTTGAGTCAAACCAATTTGAATGGTTTGATTCTGCACAATGCTGATTTGAGAGCTGCGAATTTAAACAAAGCTTCTTTGCGGGGAGCTAATTTGAGCGGTGCGAATTTGTCTGGTGCTAGCTTGCTGGAAGCGGATTTGCGGGGGGCGAATTTGAGTCACGCCAATTTGTCGGGAGCCGGTTTGCTGCTGAGTTCTCTGACCGGAGCGAATTTAACAGGAACTAATTTGTCGGAGGCTAATTTGATTGGGGCGAGCTTGAATGTTGCTAATTTGAATGAAGCAGCTTTGGGCGGGGCGATTTTGCCGAATGGAGCTACTCACAGCCGGGATTGATAAGTTGAGCAATCATAATTAAGTAGCTCAACCTCAAAAAACCGAAGACAGAGAAACCCGGTTTATGTAGGGGCGGTGCCCAGAGTGCCAGCCCTTGCAGGTTTCTGGCTTCTCCACCGCCCGGAGCAAATTAAGGCGGTTGGGCTTTAACCGCATTCTAGCGAAAGCAGACTTTGGCAGGAAATATCGATCGCCCTTATCGAACTCCACCTGCACTCGACCAGGGTCAAAGTACCCAAAAAAAACCCGCTGCGATCGGGCTGGCCGCTATTTTTGAAATATTTTTAGAACTTACTTGAAAATTTATAGACACCGTGCTATCGTCAAAAGGTTTGAGACATTATGAGTTAGAGGTAAAACCCCGCAGAATGAAACAATTGGGAACCCATCTGGTCGCTGATGCTTGGCAGTCTCCAGGAGACCTGCTCAACGATCCTGAACGTATCCGCCGCGCCATACTCGATGCGATCGAAGCCGGAGGAGCTACTCTCATCGATTTGTGCGTACACCAGTTTAGTCCTCACGGAGTGACAGCTACTGCTACTTTGGCAGAGTCTCATATAGCAATCCATACTTGGCCTGAACACGGTTATTTTGCTGCAGACTTATTTTTCTGCGGGGCCGGCGACCCTCACCGAGCCATGAAGGTGCTACAGACAGCTTTGGAAGCTAAACAGGTAAAACTCACTGAGTTTACGCGCGGTTTCGAGCCCGGGGTGGGCATCCTAGAATCTGCTTGTCAAGAGCAGTATGCGTCTCGTGCAGTAGAAACGAGTGCCGCCAGAGTATAAGGGCTAATTAGCGTAACTTTCAACATTTTATGCTAGGTTCTGCTTAAAATCCCACGCTTCGAGTCGTGGGATTCTTGTTGCAATTTACTTCCCCTTCAACAAAGGGCGAACCACTAAATAACCTGCGCCGAAGGCGGCAATGACAATCAGAAAAATCGCGATTGCCAACCACAATCCGCTTAAGTCTGAGGTTTTTTTTGGTTGAGAGCGCACGCGGTAAGGAGTTTCCGGCACCTCTGCAAATAATTTTTCTGGAAGTTTCTCCGGCATGGGGGAGGCTGTTGGCTCCGGTTCCGGTAGGGGAAAGGGGAACGCCACTGCCTGAGGTGGTTGAGGTACGGCAGAGTTAGTCTGCGAGGTTGCAGGTGCTGGAGGCGGAGGTTGAACGCTGAAATTGAATTTGACTGACGGCATTTGAGGCATCCCTGTCTGGGTGACGCTCTGAGCAGAGTTGACTACTTGCTGTAACTGTTGGGATACTTGAATTACTGTTTCTACTTCTCGCCGCAGTTGTTGATTTTGTTGGACTAATTGCTGATTGTGGGTTTTGAGGGAGTCGAGCATCGCTTGGGCTGCTTGCAGCTCCGCCGTGACTTCTCGATAGAGGGAAATCGGTACCGATGGAGAGTAACTATTTGAGTTTTCAGGGGAAGTATTGTCAGATAAGGTAGTATTTTGCATAATTGTAGATGGCGAGGGTGAACTTGTTTTAGTTTAGCCTGAGAGTATTTGCAATTAGATCGATCGCAACACAATTCGTCAATATATTTGTTACAGATATTGATCGTAAATTTAATTAAATGTTACAAGTTTTTAGTCGATCGCTATGAACAACTACGCAGCCGAAGAAACTATGTCCCAAAAGTCAAGCACAGAGGAAATGAAATACGGCGAACGCCAGATTTTGGAAGGCGAGTTAATTACTTTCCCAAATCCGCGAGTCGGGCGGCGCTACTCGATTAACATTACTTTGCCGGAGTTTACTTGCAAGTGTCCGTTTTCTGGCTATCCAGATTTTGCGACAATTCACGTTACTTACGTACCCGACGAGCGGGTGGTAGAGTTGAAGGCGCTCAAACTGTATGTTAACAGTTATCGCGATCGCTACATTTCTCACGAAGAATCGATCAATCAAATTTTAGACGATTTTGTGGCCGCTTGCGCGCCCCTAGAAGCGACGATTAAGGGCGATTTTTCGCCGCGGGGCAACGTACACACGGTGATTGAGGTGCGCCACCAGAAGTAGGGCGAGTATTAAGCTGTTGTGGTCTGGAGATTTATGAGATTTAATTGTGGGGCGGCGTCGGATCGCCGGCCCACAAGAGTCTTAAGAAATAGGATTGTTAAAATTAGTAAGTAATTGTAGGGTGCGTCAGGGCCGCCCTCTCAAGATGGTCAAAAAGCCCCTCAAAAGCTTAAAATCTTGTAGTTTATAGGGTATGTAGTGCGCATAGTTTGAGTTTGTCGCCTACCGGAGATTACCGGTTAACAGGCGTTTTAGCGTTTAGATTTTGAAACCAAAACTCCTAGAGTAATTTTCATTACTTGAAAGTGGAAAAATGAGAACGTGAAATACAGGTTTTCTGCTTCTTCTCCGGTTCACATTAACCACCTCGACATATCGGGCAAGGCACACCCTAAAAACTCAACTAATCTTTTTGATATTTATCGTTAGTGTAAGGTGCGCACTGCGCACCCTATCATTAGTTTTGATTAGCTAGATAAGTCTCAGTAATCGCACTTTTTTCCTCTGCGGTTTTCGATTCTGCCAACTTGTCCAAAATCTCCACAACTTCTCTTTCAAAAGTCACCTGGGCGCGATTTGTGCGCCCGCCGACGTATAGTTTGCCGTCCTTTTCCAAAGCCCAAATCTGCGAGTGAGACAGATAGCTCATTAGCACGCTAATCATCAGCAACCCGAAGCCAGTATAAACGATCGGAATGCCCGGATCGGCTTTAATTTGCAATCCCGTACTGCCTACAACTTCATCAATTGCCAGCATCACTCCGTTAACTTCTACCGCCGTGCCTGCGCGAACTGTAGTTAACAATTTGCCATCGGTACCGTACACTAACATCGTTCCTTGCAAGTCTTTTGCTAGCAGAGAAACTCCCGCACTCAAATCTGGTTTTGTCGGAATCCAAGCACCCCAAATCCGGCCTTTACCTTGAGTGTCTAACAAAGCCAT
>JAICRN010000371.1 GCA_025937335.1 Microcoleus sp. TY_ISSM_2_bin.22 | reverse complement strand
GCACTAGAGAGGTCTTTACCTTCTAAAGCAGTCTTGTCCTTTTTTAACAACAGCGTCGCCGCATTCCCTCCCACGTAGCCTACTTCGGTTTCAGTTTTACCTCGCGTTGCTGCCAGAATTTCTAGAAGAGGCAAAACCCCGGTTTCAGAAACCATCGGCAACAACAAATCCATGACTGCTTTCGTCAGTGGCGCTTGTCCGAAACTCTGAAGAAGTTGATCTAAATCTTCAGCAACAAATCCCTTCAAAGGCGCGATAAGTTCGTTCTTATTTCTCTTCTGGGCCTGAAGCCGACAATAATTAGACCAAGTGTACGATCGCGGTTCTGCATCAGGGTTGACACAAGACTGTTCAGGCGCAACTAATTCGGTAAAATCTGCCGCCAAAACTCCCAATTCTGCTGCAAATTTATAAGCGACAAAAAACTCCAACAGCGAACGGTGCGCCGGAGTATAATCGCCATCGGCATTGCGGATTAGCATTGTCTGACCCATCATGTCATAATGCCAGTGGTCTAAGTCTTTTTCCTCTTGGACGACGGAACCAAACAGGCTGCGAATGCGATCGGGAAAACCGCGATAATTCAGGCTCATTTGGTCGGTAGACAGCATTTCCCAAGACAGTTCGCACAAAAAGTAAAGCTTATCTGCTACAGAAGTAAAAGTACGTTCTGCTTTGATATCTCTCTCTATCTTCCGCCGCACCGCATACAGATAGATCCGCGACATATCGACTGGTTTTCCAGCTTCAATATCGGGCAATGCTTCCAAAATTAACTCGGTCATCACAGGGCGGCGCGCTAAATCCAATAACTGCGGGTTTCCCATCACTTTTTCTACAGTCGCCGCTTCTGTTTGAAATGACAGCGCTTGCCCAATTTGCTCGTCGTTAAATTTCTCTAATTCTAAGACTTCAAATTGGGGAGTTTCGCCTGTTAAAATGGTTGTTGATGCTTGCAGTTCTGCATTGAACAATGCCCGTCCTTCCTTGCCTTCAGGAAAGTGTTCGGTACGGCAAGTGAGGATGACTTTTGCACCGGGAACCACGGCTTTTGCTAGTTCCCAGAAGTTGTTGATGGTTTCTTGCCGATCGCACTTAGCGGCCATTTCATCAAAACCATCGAAAATCAACAGAAATTTACCCATGCGATTCAGTTGTTCAAAGGCAGAATAACCCGCCAAAGGTATCTCGTGCTTGCGAAAGAAAAACTCGGAAAATAGCGACTCGACACTAACTGCTTTGGCGTAATCTCGCAAAGGAATTACTAACGGCAAACGCGGACGTTCTAAGCCGCGCTTTTGAGCTTCTCGGTAGCGTTGCAGCGCCATCCAAGCATAGTGCATCGCAAACCAAGTTTTCCCCGTTCCAAATTCTCCTAAAACTGAAATATGTTCTTTTACTGGGTCATTCAACCACAGGTCAATATAACCTTCGATCCAGCCATCTCGCCCGTCATAATGACTCACACCTATCTTGCGGTGAGTATCGGGGTCAATTTCTTCTTTCGTACAGGCTAACGGCACATATTTGGTATCAATTTCTCGGCTGGTAATTTCTGTTTCTAGCCAATCCAGATAAGCGGTAAAATCTGCATCTTGGTCGAGTAATTCATCAAACGTATAGCAAGCTAAATTACGATTTTCGGGTTTTTCTACCTCATCCCGCGCGGCGCGACTGATGCGGCGGGCGGTGACTAACCATCCTTCATCGGTGCGCTGTTTTTCCACCGACTCGCGCAAGGCTGAGATGTCTCTGAGTCCGGCTTCTCCGGCAATTCCGCGCACTAAAATGCGATCGTACCGATTGCGTCTAACCGGGACATTGATAATCCACTCAAAATAGTTATCTTCCGAGATTTGATATGGCTCAAACTTATAACTTAATGTTTCAAACCACCCGCGAACTTGTTGCGATAAAATAAAAACTTTAGACTTTTGGATAGTTTTTGATTCGGCTGCGGGAAGTGCGGGATAATCTTCGGATTCCAACCGCGCAAATTCGGTGCGAATTCCTTCGAGGGTGGGAAGGCGTTCGATGCGATCCATTACCATAGATAGGCGTTTTTGCAAAGAGGCGATCGCATTTCCCACCATCACATCTCCCAGCGTCCGCGTCCGCTTTGCGACTTCCATAAACACGGCCGCAAATGCCATAAATTCCCGTCTGGGGTCAATGCCTAAATCTCGAATTTCCCGCCCCAAAGCACTTTCGTTGAGAAAGTCATCGCCTGCTTGAATTAAAATGGCTGGGCTATCCGACTCGAAAGCTTTGCGAAATGCTGATTCAATCTCTTTTTGGCGAAATAGTTCTAAAATCTGCTTTGGTTTGCCAGCGCCGTACTCTACTAAAGTATAAACATAAACTCCGCTAAAATCTGCGGGAGGAGCATCGGGGTCGAGGTTAAATCTTTTTAATAATTTGATAACTGTTTCGTTGCGCTGAAACTTGTCTTTGATGGTGCCTAAGGGAATTGCCGTCAGGAGGCTGATAACTAAGTCGAGACTAATTAGCATGATTTAGGCTTTCCTGTTTTTCCGTGAAAGTAATGCTCAAATCTAGAATCCGTAGGCTGTGTCCCTGAAATGCGGTGCGGGCGATCGCAAGCTGCTCTAATTTTATGTTAACGCATCAGCGAACTGTCGCGCACTGACAGTCCGAGATTCGCACAATCCGAGATTTGCCATATTCCGACACTAATCTAACAGTCCGAGATTTGCCATATTCCGACTCCGGCAGGGGTTGAAACCCCTGTCTCGTAGCAAAATTCCTCTTGCATAGGACTATGGAATCATATTTCATTTAGTAATTTGATTCGACCCAGGTATTATCTTGATATGCACTAACATTATTTGCGAATTTTTTACCCACAAATAGGATAATTTTCAATAAATTATTCAGTCCTCTTAAGAAGAGTTTCGCTATGAGGCGGGGGTTTCAACCCCTGCCGTACTGTCAGATTATGCGAATATTTAACCCCTGCCGTACTGTCGGATTATGCGAATATTTAACCCCTGCCGTACTGTCGGATTATGCGAACATTTTAACCCCCTGCCGCCGCGTGGAAATATCCTAAAATATATTACCATTTTTTACTAAAGATGACAACTATATCTTCAAGAAAAAACCGACACATATTGTAGTAAGGATAGCTGTAATATTAGTTGTCATATCCAATTTTTAAAAGTTAAAATGTAGATAACTAACAAATAAAAGTTGCTATCTATGAAAATACAATCTTCTGTCTTAGTCCACCTTGGATTTGGCAAATATGTACGCTCCGATCGAGTAACAGCAGTAATACCAATTGAAGAAGAACGGGGGCCCGGTCGGCGCACTTTCGTGCACGTTGATGGCGAAGCAGACCCGATCGTTGCTTCGCGAGCCGAAGATACAATCGTTCGCGATTTGGTGCAGGAACCGCGCGAAATAACTCAAGCTCGGCAGCAACAAGAAATCCTCCAAGATTTGCTGGCAGATTTGAGCAATGTTAACGTCACCGTGCGCCGGATCAGCCGCGATGAAGGCGGACTCGATCTCGAACGTTTGGAGCGCCGCATTAGACAAATCTTAGACGCCTAAAAATAAAAGACCGCCCGGGCGGTCTTTCTAATTGTTGAGATATCTTGCAAAAGTCTTTTTAGTCAAATGTTGGAACGGGCCGGAGAACCCGTTCCAACCTATTTTTGCAAGAGGTCTTTTATGCTGCTGCCAACTTTAACCTAAGGGTTTCAATGTAATTTCGATGTCCGCTAAACCAGTGAGTTTTTCGACGACTGGCTCTTCTTCAACTCGCGGTACAAAAATAGTTAAACCTCCGGGAACGCACTCAATAGAAACCGGAGTCATGCCGATGATTTCCCCATCTAAAACCACTTTCTGAGGCGGATCGGTATTAATTTTTACTTTTTTTGCCCGCAAATAACCGATGTCGTCGCGATCGGTAGCATTGCCGCTCAAAGCTGTTTGCAATAGATGATAAGAAGCTGCAATCGCCCCTGCTTTATTCTGAGGCGCCACCAGCGTCACGTCCAGCAAGCCGTCATCAAAAATAATCCCGGCAGGTCCTTGAGCTAAAATGGAAGTAGGCGGCGCTGCATTCGCCACTGTTACGGCGACAGCAGTAAGGCTGATAATTTTATCTTCGGTTTCGATTTCCGCTTCAAATCTTTCTAAATTGTTTAACTGTTTAATTCCTGACAGAATGTAAGCCAGCATTCCCCAGCGATTCTTCATTTCGCGATCGGCTAGTTCGACAGTTTCTGCCTCAAAGCCCACTCCAGCTAACAAAACCATCGGCCTTTCACCGTTGCAAATCCCGGCATCCACCACCCGCGTCAACCCTCCCAAAATAGTGGCGCAGGCAGCTTCAATTGTATTCGGAAGGTCTAAAGCATTAGCAAAAGCATTAGCAGTTCCCCGCGAAATAATTCCTAAAGGAATATTTGTGCCGACAATCGCGCCGGCAACTGCTGATAATGTGCCGTCACCCCCGGAAGCAATAATTGCCTCAACTCCCCTAGCCACTGCTTCGCGGGCAATGTCATCTGCGTCTACTTCTGGGGTTGTCAGGCGAATGTCTAAGTCAATAAAAGGCTCTAAAAGTTCCTGAATTCTAGCTAAGTCTTGGTCGGGATCGCTGTTGCCGGCGACAGGATTGAAAATTAGACAAGCTGAACGTTTCATATGTGGTAATAGGTAATTGGTAATGGGTAATGGTGGAACTCAAACCATCAATTTTTTTTTGTATTGAAGTTTCGATGCTCCTAAATCTCTCTTAATAAGACCCACTTTAATTGTTCTTGTCCCACCCCCTACTCCCCTTTATTGAGGGGGGTTAGGGGGGAGCAAGACTCAACTATAACCCTGATTTAGACATGGTTTTAACCTTAAATTTACACAAATGCAAGGCCAGCCAAACTCCCACAACAACCCTCACCTATTTTTCAAAGGTTTAATTAAGACTTGACAAAAGTCCACTCTAAGACTTCACGCGGAGCTTTGTGCAGCGCTTCCTTAATTTCCTGGTTGCTGTCAAACTTGACTTTATCCAAATGGCACGCTTCGACGTTCACAGTAAACTTATCCTCTTCAAAAGGCCAAGGAGTTACAGTCACAAGTTCGTTGCTGTTCTGTACAATATCGTAGCGCTTGCCGTCCGGGCCGACACTAATTTCTAAAGCTCGTTCTCCGGCGGGTAACTCCCGACAGCAAAGAATTAATGATAGCCGATCGCACCACTGGAAAAAAGCATAAGCTGCTTTAGCATCTTTCTCGGAAATTTGCAACTCTTTTTGCCATTTTTTTTGATTTTCCAGTTGTTCGTCCAAAAACTCGTCGAGTTCCTTCGACTCTCCCCGCTTGCCTTCGTTGAGATAGCTCATGTGCATAGAAATCAGCATGGCTACCCAGCGACCGCGATATAGGGCATTCTGGGTCATGGCTTTAATTTTCGGCAGAGAGGTTTCCGTCTGCAATGTAAAATCAAAGGGCGCGCCCGCTTCAGTCAAAATATTTTCTTCCCACTCTTTCTCCAAATCATCGTGATGCGAAATAGCCGCTATGGTTTCGTAGAGGCGAACCGGAGATTTTGAGCGCTTCCACTGTCCGCCAAGTAGCGCCGCGAGCAAAGCGTGGGCCCGGTGGTAAATAATTTCCCACCCGGTGGCGGTTAAGTTAGCAATCATTGAGTTTTTCTCCTGAATTAAGTTGAGTGCAAAGATGAGACGAGCAATTGCTTTAATCTTTGATTGATAGATCGACCGCAGATGCAAGCCAGATTAACGCTGATTAACGCAGATAATTTCCTGTTACGGCGATCGCAGGAATGCAATGCGAGTCTATTGAAGTTTTCGGGGTTTGAGAGAGAATCTTGAGAGTTTCAAGCTGAGGAATTAAGCCGTTTGCTGCAGCAAAACCCGATCCT
>JAICRN010000654.1 GCA_025937335.1 Microcoleus sp. TY_ISSM_2_bin.22 | reverse complement strand
GCCAGAGTACATTAATCCTCTAAGATTTTGGCGTTCTTTGACTGTTTTAATTTTTGGGACAATCTTAACTTTGGTGGCGACACTTTATCTAATGAGCTTGTTAACTTATACCGAAAAAATTGAAAGAATTGCAGCAGAACGCACGGCTAAATCTCAACAGCTAGAGCAAACGTTGCAAGAGTTGCAACAAACTCAATCTCAACTGATTCAGCAGGAAAAAATGTCGAGTTTGGGTTTATTAGTTGCTGGTGTCGCCCACGAAGTTAACAATCCTATTAATTTTATTTACGGCAATATCCACCACGCCAGCGCATATAGTAGCGATTTGTTGGAGTTGGTAAAACTATACCAAAAACACTATTTATACCCTCCCTCGGAAATTTCAGAGCATTTAGAAAATATTGACTTTGACTTTCTCAGCAAAGATTTGCCGCAACTGCTGTCTTCGATGAAAATAGGAGCAGATCGCATTGTTCAAATTGTCAAATCTTTGCGGAATTTCTCTCGTTTAGACGAAAGCGAAATGAAACCTGTCAACATCCATGAAGGCATTGACAGCACTCTGCTAATTCTGCAAAGCCGCCTGAAAGCTACAGCCGATCGCCCCGCGATCGAGATTGTTAAAAACTACAGCCATTTACCTTTAGTAGAGTGCTATGCCGGACAATTAAATCAGGTGTTTATGAATATTCTGGCTAATGCGATCGACGCCCTTGAGAGTTACAACCTCGATCGCGGGCCCCAAGCAGCGAAAGCCAATCCGATCGCGATCGCCATAAGCACAGAATATTTAATCCCTGACAAAATAATTGTGCGGATATCTGACAACGGCCCCGGTATAGCAGAAAATGTCAAAAAACGGCTGTTTGACCCGTTCTTTACGACGAAAGCAGTAGGAAAAGGCACAGGATTGGGACTGTCAATCAGCTATAAAATTGTCGTAGAAAAGCACAAGGGTACGCTGCGCTGCGATTCGACACCGGGATTGGGGACGGAATTCTCGATCGAGATTCCGCTGCGGCAAGAAGTCAGACAAGCACTACCGTTTGTTTCGCGGAAAATATCGGAGGCAGCTTAGAAGGGGCTGGGAAAGGAAAATTTTTTTCTCATTAACTACTGTAATTAGGTCGGATTACAGTATTATATGTAATAATGCCAGAATCAAGACTGCTTTAGGCAGCTTAAACCGTCGGCACGACCGATACTGTATAACCAAAACACGGTGAGACTAAATATGTTCACTGACTTGCAAATTATTTACGAACGCGACCCGGCGGCGCGCAACTGGCTGGAAGTATTATTTTGCTATCCCGGACTGCAAGCACTTTTTTTGCACCGGACAGCACACTGGCTTTATTCGGCCGGCCTGCCGTTTGTACCGCGCTTGATTTCCCAACTGAGTCGCTTTTTAACAGGTATTGAGATTCACCCAGGAGCAAAAATTGGTAGGGGCGTGTTTATCGACCACGGTATGGGGGTGGTAATTGGCGAAACTGCGATCGTTGGAGATTACGCTGTAATTTATCAAGGAGCGACCCTTGGCGGCACGGGTAAAGAAATAGGAAAACGGCATCCGACGCTGGGAGAAAATGTAGTGGTGGGAGCAGGTGCTAAGGTTTTAGGCAATATTCAAATTGGCAATAATGTTCGGATTGGTGCGGGTTCGGTGGTGCTGCGGGATGTCCCTAGCGATTGCACAGTTGTGGGAATTCCCGGCCGCATCATCCCTCAAAAGAAGCAGGTGGAAGATGCTCAAAATTCTCAAGGCATACCGGATTTGGAAGCTCAAGCAATTCGAGCTTTGTTCGATAGAATTAAGGATTTAGAAGACCAGGTTAATATTTTAAAATCTCAATTATCTCCGCTGAAAGCAACTGAATTAGAGCAAAAACAGGCAGAAAAACATGAATTGTTCATGTATTCTAATTTATTCATCACAGACTTTTTAGACGGTGCCGGCATCTAGTAAAGCTTTAATTTATATAGAGTTTTGCCCGCAAGACTATCCTGCTGCCCTGCTACAAACTAACTTTAATTTATTCAGTAACTGGCTATGACTATTGCTTCTCTTTCCACTAAAACGTTTGATGAAACGAGCAGACATATATTTTCTCGACGCTCGCACTTGCCCAACAGAACCGATGCTCTGTGGCGAATTGAAAGTGGAGTAGTGCGAACTGTAACGTGGCTTGAAGATGGCACAATTATCACCTTGGGATTGTGGGGGCCTGGTGATACGATCGGCAAACCGATATCAAAATGCGATCCTTTTCAAATTGAATGCCTCACTAAAGTCGAGGCAATTTTACTATTGGGCGAGCGCTGGCTAAATAGAGATATTTTGCTCACTCACATTCAGCAGGCTGAAGATTTTATGGTAATGCGAGGTTACAAAAGAGTTGATTTTATGCTCTATCAACTATTAACTTGGCTGGCTAAGAGGTTCGGTTCTGAGGTAGAGCAAGGACATCTGATCGATATGATTTTAACGCATCAGGATATTGCAGAAATTATCGGTACAAGTCGCGTAACTGTCACTCGCACCCTCGGTCATTTTGAGCAGCAAGGCTTGATCGATCGTCTGCCATTCCACCGGATTATTCTGCAACCTTCAGAGGTGTGGCACTACGAAATATAAAAAAATAAATATTAACTGTTAATAGTGTAGGGTTGCTGATGTAGGTGGTAGGAATGCGGTCGAAATATTTTTTTCGGTCACAATGCGATATTCGAGCAAATTCAGAGTTCTCTAGACAACAGATAATTTGTATCGAATTTGCGTTAATTAAATTTTCTCATCGACTTGTCAATAAGTTCAAAAGCAAGGGCGACGATCGCACTTGCTTTTTTCTTGGTGTTGATTTCTTTCTTCTCACTGCCAACAGATGCGATATCTCGCACCTGTTGACTACCCTTAAGTAGGTGAGTATGACTCAACTTAACGATGAAACAGCATATATCCGCCTACCTACTTAGCAGTTACTTTAAGGCGGGGGTATTGCTTGTAAAATACTCGCTCCCTGCAACATTTGAGACTTTCGGGCTCTACCCGCTTCTGGGTATTCCCAAGATGGTGCAAAGGGCGGAACCAAGAAGGGGCAGGCTTTCCAGCCACCCTGTACCGCCACGCCGAGCATCAGGCAGTTTCCGCCCCTGTGCCCGTGCTGCTCGTAATACCGACAGTGCCGACAGCTTAAATTGCCTACATTTACGTTGCTCACGAGATTTCTCCAACCGTTTTTATCATAAAAATATATTAACACCTATACACCTACCGGAATTGTGTACTATGAT
>JAICRN010000244.1 GCA_025937335.1 Microcoleus sp. TY_ISSM_2_bin.22 | reverse complement strand
CTTGTTGGACGCGATCGTGTAAAAATCGATAATTTTGAATTAACAGTTGTTCGTCTAATTCAGAACGCGATAAAATTAACCCAGATTGCAGGGCATCTAGAAGATAATCAAATACCGTGGTTGCTGTTTTTTCGCTGACAACCGCGAGAGTATGTAAGTCAAAATCTGACCCGATACAAGCTGCTAATTGCAAAATGTTTTGTGTTGACTCAGGCAACTTTTTAAGTTTGCCAATCATTAATTCCACCACATTATCTGTAATCCCTAAAGCTTCAATCCGAGACACATCCCATTCCCAAAATCCTCTAGTTTCTCCTTGTTTGCATCCCGAAATCATGGAAGAGCGAGGATGTTGAAAATTCAGCAATCCCTCGGCATACAATGTTTTCAAGAACTCATTCACAAAAAAAGGATTACCGCGAGTTTTTCTGACCACCATTTCTGCTAAAGGTTTGACAGCTTCCGTATTGCTATACAAAGTATCAGCAATAAGTTGACTAATATGTTTTACAGCCAAAGGTGCTAAGTTAATCTGGTTAATTTTAGTAAAAGTGGGTGTCTCTGTTTCCACATTTTGTAGATAGGATGTTGGTGAACCCGCCTTCTGGATTTCTTCCAGTGTCATCATCAAAGGATGAGTCGGACTGACTTCGTTATCGCGATATGCACCAATTAAAAACAAATATTGTGTATCTGAATCTGTCATCATCATTTGAATTAATTTGAGAGTAGCAGCATCTGCCCACTGCAAATCATCAAGAAAGATAACTAGGGGATGTTCGGGAGTACAAAATGCGCGGATAAAGTTACCCAAGACTAAATTAAAGCGGTTTTGAGCTTCTGTTCCTCCCAACTGTGGAACTTTTGTTTGCTTGCCAATAATTAGTTCTACGTTGGGAATGACATCAATAATAATTTGTCCGTTAACCCCAAGGGCAGTTAAAAGCTTTTCTCGCCAAAGCTTGAGTTGTGTTTCGGTTTCTGTTAAAAGTTGTTGCACTAATTCTTGGAAGGCATATACAACAGCGGAGTAGGGAATATTGCGTTGAAACTGGTGAAATTTACCAGAGATAAAATAGCCGCGTGCTTGGGTAATGGGTTTATAAAGTTCCTTGACTAATGCAGATTTGCCAATACCAGAGTAACCAGCAACGAGCATCATTTCTATTTGGGATTTTTCCGGTTCTGCTATTCGCTCAAACGCTCTTAGTAGTGCTTCAACTTCCGACTCACGGCCATATAGTTTTTGAGGAATTTGAAACTGTCCGTAAATGTCTTGAGTCCCCAGAGTAAAATCTGATATATTTCCTGTGGTTTGTAAATTATGCAAACATTCTGCTAAATCATTTCTAATTCCAAAAGCACTTTGGTATCGCTCCTCTGCGGTTTTTGCCATCAGTTTCATCACGATTTTTGATACCGCTTGGGGAATGTCTGGATTAACTTGATGGGGTGCTACTGGTACTTTGGCAATATGACAATGCACTAATTCCAGTGCATCATTTGTTTCAAAAGGCAGTTGTCCTGTCAGTAATTCATAGAAGGTGACACCGAGGGAGTAAAAATCGGTGCGGTAATCTAGAGAACGATTCATTCTTCCTGTTTGTTCGGGTGAAATATAGGCTAAAGTTCCTTCGAGGACATGGGGATTTTTTATAATAGGATTTTCGCGGGTGAATTTAGTAGAAATACCAAAGTCTATAATTTTGACTTGCCCGATTTCTGGGTTAAAAATAATATTGCCAGGGTTAATATCTTTGTGAACAATATTCGCCGCGTGAATACTGCTTAGAATTTCAGCCGTTTTAATAGCAATGCTCAGAAATTCCTGTAGGGACAATAATCCCATGTCTGAGTCCCTACGCTCATTCATCAACTGTTTTAAAGATACCGCGCCAAAATCCTCAAGGATGATACACAGGGTCATCTGATAGGGTTTTAATTCATAAGCTTTAATTACTCCATCTAGATTCAGATTTCGGGTAATTTCATATTCCTGCTGATAGCGAACCAGTTCGGAGGGGGTAGGATAGTCTTCTTTGAGCAATTTAAGGATGACAGCTTGGTTGTCCTGTTGCCGGATGCCTCGATAGACAGTGGAGTTGGTACTTTCGTAGATTTGAGTGAGAATTTGGTAGCCGTTAATCTCGATCATTTTCAGGTTTCAATGATAGAAGAAAATGTTATTAAAGATAGTCAGCAATCATTATGGGCGAGCGCAGTGATCTATTATAGTAGCTGAGGATGCTTCGATACCGATGCTAAAGGTGAAATCTTCACATTAATATACTGTCGCACATCCTCGATCGCAGATTACCTCATGGCAATAGCAGGTAACTTTCATTACCTGCTAATTTACAACAAGAAAAACAAGAGTTTTCCGCTCTTTATTGCTGGAGGATTTTCACGGTGAGAGTTTTTTTGTAAGTCCCATATTTTAAGTAGCAAATCTGTTCGTTCAACAATCATCTCTAACCCGCAGATGCTCTATCTAGGGTTGGTCTGTCTCGGATTTGGGGCCGCAGTTCCGTAATTGACTCGACAACCGATATTGAACAAACTCGAACTGCACTCAAGAGGGACAATCTGCTGGTCGAGGAGGGCGCTGCAACTGACATACTCGTCGTTATTAGTATCTCTTACCATACATTCGATCGGGTTAGCTCCCGATCGCGCCGACCAACTCTTCATACCTACGACTGCAATCATATGCTGCCAGTAGAAAGCAAATAGCGACACTGCAAACAGTACAGCAACTCCTAATCCTACTTTCAATTTCCAACTATTTAGGACGTTTCCCAAACTATTTTTCACGTTTTCCACTCCAGAAATTGAGCTTTCGGTAGTTATTTCTGGAGTTGTCAAGTTTGTTTGTGTTTGTTCTGCTGGAATTTCAGACATAATGTATCTCCTATGATTGCTGGGATTTGGCTAAGCTGGCAGTTGCGATCGCTATTGCAAACTTTATCAAATTTTAGCAAAACTAGCCTGTACCGACAACCGATTCGGACAGCACCCCGGCGAAGTATGTATATTCACCAAGTGCGATCGCAATTTCTATTCCTTTTGAGGTATTGCCCTATTCGCGTTAGCGGAGCCCTCGAAGAGGATCGGCTATTTTGCACCTAGGCCAATAGAATTGTTAGCGATGTTCTTTGAAAACGGCTCAAGTGTATGAGCTTTTTTTGCAAACCGCAGATAGCGCAGAGGGCGCAGAGAAATAGCAAATAGAGATACATTGACTTTCACCAATCGTTTAGGGTTTCGACAGCAGTTCTAATAACTCAGCTTCCGAAAGTAGTTCGATTCCCAAAGATTGAGCCTTTTCCAACTTAGAACCCGCATCTTCTCCCACAACCACATAATCTGTTTTAGCACTCACGGAACTTGTCACTTTACCTCCTGCTTTTTGAATCAAATCTTTAGCTTCATCTCGTTTCAAAGTGGGCAAAGTACCCGTCAGCACAAAATTTTTGCCTGCAAGCTGTAAATTTGTGCTGGCTAAATTTTGATTTTTCACTTCTGACTGCAATTGCAAGCCTGCAGTTTTCAACCGTGCAATTAAACTTTGATTTGCCGGAACTCGAAACCACTGATAAACAGCTTGAGCAATTTCCGGCCCGATGCCGTAAACCCCCTCAATCGATGCCGCCGATACCGCTGCTAACTCATCCACATTTGCAAACCTTTCTGTCAGCAATTGAGCGTTGACTGTGCCGACGTGCCGGATGCCCAAGCCGTAAAGTACCCGCGACCAAGGTTGATTTTTCGATTGGGCGATCGCACTTACCAACTTTTCTGCTAACTTCTTACCCATGCGTTCCAAACTCATCAATCTTTCCGCAGTCAAATCGTACAAATCCGCCGCAGAATTGAGCAGATTGCTATCAACCATCTGCTGCACCAACTTTTCCCCAACACCGTTAATATCTAGAGCATCCCGGCTGCAAAAATGAATCAGCGAACCCCTCAAAATCGCCGGACAAGATGTATTGATGCAGCGAGTAACGGCCTCCCCTTTTTCCCGAACCACAGGCTGTTCGCATTCAGGACAGCAACTAGGCATTTGAAAAAATCTAGCATTTTGGGGGCGAAGTTCCGGCAAAACTCGCACAACTTCTGGTATAATTTCCCCAGCTTTTCTGACAATTACAGTATCGCCAATGTGGAGGTTGAGATCGGAAAGTCGATCGCTGTTGTGGAGAGAAGCCCGCGAAACCGTCGTCCCCGCCAACAGCACCGGTTTGAGTTCCGCTACAGGGGTCAGAGCCCCGGTTCTCCCTACTTGTACGGTGACAGCTTCCACTATTGTAGGGACTTCGGCAGCAGGATACTTAAGTGCGATCGCCCAACGCGGAAACCTCTGAGTAAAACCCAATTGTTTTTGCAGCCCAACCGAATTAATCTTAACAACAACCCCATCAGTCATGTAAGGCAAATTCCGCCGCTCAGTATCCCAATATTCGTAATACTCGCGAACCTCATCCAAAGAATAGCAAATTTTTCGATTGGGATTCACCTTAAACCCCATTCTTCTCAATAATTCCAACGATTCCCACTGCGTCTTCTCTTCGTTACCCTCATCTAAATGCAGAGTATAAGCAAAGAAATCCAACCGTCGCTTATCCACAATTTTGGAATCCAACTGCCGCAGCGTACCCGCCGCAGCATTGCGAGGATTAGCAAACAATTGTTCCCCTGCTTTTTCCCGTTCCCGATTAATTTCCTCAAACACAGCTAAAGACAAAAAAGCCTCTCCCCGCACTTCCACAAGAGGCGGCGGATTATCTAAATTGAGCTTCAGAGGAATCGATCTAATAGTCTTGACATTTTGAGTAATTTCCTCTCCGGCAATGCCGTCTCCCCGCGTCGCACCGCGAACTAACACCCCATTTTCATAGGTTAACGCTAAAGCAGAACCGTCAATTTTTAACTCGCAAACGTAGGAAACCCCCCCCAACCCTCCCTTGCTAAGGGGGGGAGTAGTTTCCCTGTTTTCCTTATTGCTAAGCCGAGGTGCATTTCCATCTATTTCCCCCTCTTGATAAGGGGGGGTTAGGGGGGGTGCATTTCCCTCTTGACCGGGGGTTAGGGAGGGTGCTACCCTTTGCCAGCGTTCCTGCCATTTAGCAAATTCTTCAAAATTAAAAGCATTTTCCAAACTGTAGAGAGGAATATTGTGCTTGACGCTAAAAAATTGAGTAGCAGGCTGTTCTCCGACCCGCTGAGTCGGGCTTTCAGCAGTAATTAATTCCGGATAATCTGATTCTAAGTCTTGCAACTGGCGATAAAGTCGATCGTACACCTCATCTGGCATAACCGGCGCATCGAGAACATAATAAGCATAGCTAGCTTGCTGTAGCTGCTGCCTCAACTGTTGAATTTGCTGCTGGATTTCGGGTTGCATATTAATTTGAAAGTGTATATTTTTAACCGCAGACCGTAACACAAACACAGATCGTAGAGATTTTACCCTTATCTGCATCGATCTGCGGTTGTTGTTTGGACATTTAAGATTAATTAACGATCCCAATCTTCAACTTCATAAAGGAAACGAGTTCCCCCCATCAGCTTGCGATTTGCCGAGGTACTTTGCACAAAAACCGCATACTTTTCTAGATTGCTCGGTTTAATGCGAACTGTCTCGCCCATTGGCAAACCCAACATTTCTCGCGCCGCTTCTCCTTCAAACAAATCCCCTGTCGAACGGTCCATCAGCACAATTTCTTTCTTACCTTGGATAGTTTCGGTTTTAGTAAATTCATAAAACCCGCGCCCGGTTTTAAAAGTCAAACCATTCTCCAGAACAAAAGCTTTAATGGAAATCTCGCTGTCAACTTCTAGAATCTGAAATCTCCCCGGTTTTACGGCTCGCAATTCTGCTGATTCGTAAACAGCAACGCCTTCCCGCTTCAGCATGGTATTAAACATTTTGTTTAATCCGCGATTCATGCGACCTTGACTGACAACTTCTTGTTCGTAAGCTTGCAGTTGTTCGTTAGACGACTGTTGGTAACAAACTGCTAAAAATAAATCTGTGATGTATGAAAATTGGTCTAGATTGAGGTGAAAACCGCCAGACTTTTCGGCTAGTTCTTTGTAAAATAAAGTAGCGTGCTGGCGGTTGAGAGCTTGGATGCCGTAAACGGCAATTCCCATCTGTGCTAACTTATCTACTTCCTGACGCCAGTTAAGTTTTTGAGGAGTTTGAGCGGGTGCGTGCGGGATGTCGTCGCCAATTAGTACCAATGTTTTGGAATTAGTTGGAGTCCAAGAAAGTGACTGAGCTTCGTGCAAGACTAATTCATAACATTCTGGAGCATCGCCACCGCCTGTTGGCTCTACATTTTGAACAAAATTGCAAATCGTGCCGACATCGCCTGACAAATCGAGGTGTTTAGTCACGTAAGTGCTGTCAGCGTCGCAATAGTCCCCGTGAGCAATAATGCCAATGCGAATGCCAGGAATTTCATCGAGCAGTCTCGTTACCGTCTCTTTAATTTTCCGACGAACTTGCGTCAAACAAGGGTACATACTGCCAGTTGTATCAAAGCTAAAAACGACTTCAATGTTGTTGTTTGCCATGACGTAACTCTCCTTAACAAACACCGATTTATTAGCTATATTATAGCTAATAAAAAGACGAGTCAGCAACTAGGAAAAAAGATTTTATCCTAATTCTTCTGGCTCGCGCGATTGGCTTCAGCATAAGGCTGGTTAACTCATCACAAATTCAAGTCAAAAAACTCGCTAAATTTCTTGTCCCCGGATATGGGATCTTGACTATTATCACTATTTTTTTCGTCGTTCAATTTGCCATTGTTGCGGGATTTGATTAATTCTTGAGCGTTTGTCTTGAAAGCGATCGGTTCAGCGTGTTCAACCTGAAACACGTTAGCGTAGAGGTTGGCAATAATCTGTTTGCCTCCCTGGGTCAATTCCAAGTAGTTCAAAGCTGCTGGAATATAGGGAAAAACTCCGTTCCAATAAAACTTGGCGTAATTTTGCCGCAAATCTCCAGGAGACTTGTAGCCCAAGATTTTATTAGTGCCGACTTCCTCAAATTCGTAGAACAGGGCACTTATTTTTCGCAGGTAATTGGGGTCGCTCAACTGACCGATCAAATCGGCGGCTCTAGCGAGTCCAGAATAATTGTTTCTGTCTTGATGAGTTTCGCTAGCAGGAACTGGGAAGCGCGTCAATTCAATATTGCGCTTGATTTGTTCGGCATCAATTAATGTGTGGCCGCCGAAGCGTTCGTCGATTACGAGTTTTCCTCGATCGACATGATAAGGAGTTAAACTAGCAGAAGTTGCGCCGATCGGCACCGAAACCATGCCCCCGTCAATACCCGTAGCGTAGAGTCCCACAGCTTCTTGGTCTTGGCGGCAAACACCTTTGACGTAGCCGATATCGTGGCACAGCAGCGATATCAGGTAGTGCAGCCAATCTTCCGGCGACACTCCCCCTTCGCGAATATGCTTGCCCCGGAGAATCTCTTGTCCCACCAAAGCCACGAGCATTGTGTGTTCCACATTGTGGTACAAAGCATCGCAGTTAGCGATATTTTCTAGAGCCATAGTCCCCGCCCAGGCAATAATTTCAGGGTAGTCAGGCTTGTACTTGCCGTAGGTGCGGCGGTAGCCGGCCTGCAGCTCTTGCACAAAAGCGTCAATCAGGATAGCAGTTGCATTAAACATGATAAATTCTCTCACTCAGACTTTAGTTGCAAACTCGATCGAAAATATCTTGCATAGCTGAAAAAATCATCACTGGGCATTCCAGTAGGTTTGACCCCTCGGCGTTGAATTTTAAATTTCAGCTAGTCTTGTCAGGTTTGAAAATTGCTCTTTTGGCTATGCTTCCCACGATAACCTAATTTCCGAAGCATCCGAAGCAACAGATCGATTTTCGGGCATTAAATATTGGCGAAACAATTTACATCGTTTCACCGACTAATGATTAGAAG
>JAICRN010000365.1 GCA_025937335.1 Microcoleus sp. TY_ISSM_2_bin.22 | reverse complement strand
GGGCTGGGGTGTTGCCAACTGGCAGGAATATTCATGCTTTAGACCCTTATCGGATGCCTTCTCCGGCGGCTTATGAAAGGGGGCGCGAAATTGCTCGGAAGATTATTGAGAAGCACCTTGAGGAACATGGGAATTATCCTGAAACTGTGGCGGTGATGTTGTGGGGTTTGGATGCGATTAAGACTCGCGGTGAATCTCTTGGAATTCTGCTAGAATTGGTGGGGGCTGAACCTCTAAAAGAAGGTACTGGCCGCATTGTTCGCTATGAATTAAAACCGTTAGCTGATGTCGGTCATCCCCGGATTGATGTGTTGGGAAATCTTTCGGGAATTTTTCGAGATAGCTTTGTGAATATTATTGAATTGTTGGATGATTTGTTCGTGCGGGCGGCGGAGGCTGATGAACCGGAATCGCAGAATTTCATTCGCAAACACGCTTTAATTTTGCAGGCAAAAGGTGTGCAGAATTATTCGGCAAGGTTGTTTTCTAATCCGGCTGGGGATTTTGGTTCTTTGGTTAACGATCGGGTTGTTGATGGTAGTTGGGAATCGGGGGATGAGTTGGGGAAAACTTGGGAAAGTCGCAATGTTTTTAGTTACGGGAGGAAGGATAAGGGGGAAGCGAGGCCGGAGGTTTTGACTCAGTTGTTGCAAGGGTGCGATCGCATAATTCAAGAAATTGATTCGGTTGAATACGGTTTGACTGATATTCAAGAGTATTATGCGAATACTGGCGGTTTGAAGAAAGCCGCCGAAAAGCAGCGCGGCAAAAAGGTTAACACGAGTTTTGTCGAAAGTTTTTCTCAGGATACCACTCCGCGCAATTTAGAAGATTTGCTGCGCTTGGAATATCGAACTAAGTTGCTAAATCCTAAGTGGGCTAACGCGATGGTAAATCAAGGTTCTGGCGGTGCTTATGAAATTTCGCAGCGCATGACGGCGTTAATTGGTTGGGGCGGAACGGCTGATTTTACTGATAGTTGGGTTTACGAGCAGGCGGCTGATACTTATGCTTTAGATGAAGAGATGGCCAAGAAGTTGCGGGAGGCTAATCCTGAAGCTTTTCGCAATATTGTAGGGCGAATGTTGGAGGCTAACGGGCGGGGTTTTTGGCTGCCGGATGCGGATAAGTTGCAGCAGTTGCGCGAGTTGTACGAGTTGACTGATGAGAAAATTGAAGGGGTGACAGTGTAGTGTTTTTAGTTAACTGGTTCCTAGGCTCTGCCTGGGAACCGATATCCAGAGGCTCTGCCTCGCGCTTCCATGAAAATTGGAGGCAGAGCCTCCGGATATGCGTTACCAGGTAGAGCCTGGTAACGAGTGTGGCTGGTAACGAGTAGAATTGGAGATTAAATACCTCGATCGCCCTGCGGTTTTGCTACAGGAACTGGCGGTTTATTGTTTGGAGAATTAAAAGCTCGATCGACCATATCTCCAAAGGGAACAAACTGCGGTGCAGACGATTGAGTTCCTGTTCTGAACGTTGTAACTGGCCCGCCGCCGTCTTGGGCAAAATTAATCAATCTCGTTAAAGCATCACCGGGATTTTTAGCATTTCGCTTGTCTAGGGTGAACAGCAGATTTTGAGAGTTGCAGCGCCCCCGTCCGTTCACGTAACAAACTACGGGCAAGTTATTAACAATTCCTGTTGTTAACTGCAAGTTGCTCAATCTTCCGCCATTCTCGGCAACAGCTTTGGTCAATCTATTGGAAACAATTTGGCAGCGCTGCCAAGGTGTATATTCGCGGCCGAACTCGGTAGATTTCCACAGAATCATCGGATCGGTCGTGACATTTCCCCGCCGCGCAATTGTCACAAAATTGCGACCGGAAGTAACGCACTGAAATGTTGTTCTAGTGCTATTCCAAGAGTTGCTGGCTGGAGCTGCTTGCACTTGGCTTGCAAAGGCGACAGTACCGGTGAAAACTACAGCGGATGCTAATAAGGGTGCAGTCAATTTCATAATAATTCCCGCCACTAAGGCAGCTAAAGTTATGTAGAAAGTCATAGTTATAGGGACAGGGCAGTGTCCCTACCTATTTAAATTCTGCTGGTTGGCTGTCGCACCCGGATATTTTTCAAATATTAAATCAGGTTAGTTGCACCTCATGTCTGTAGGTACATGGCAGTGCGGTGTCTTTTTTTCAAAAATTGGCAACGCGGCTGTAGAGGCATCGCACTGCCCTCTCCTTGTTTAAAAACTTCGAGACCACTGCGGCACAAGTATCCTAGATAGTGTTTTTAGCTACATTTTACAAAGCCAGGAGAGTCAACAATGGTAAGTAAAACTACAAGGACAGCTCCGAAATCGGCTGGCAAATAACTTTTTATGAAACCTCGAATCATTGTTTGCGGGTTGGGCCACACGGGACACAAGATTTTTTGTTTGTTGAGACAGCAAGGAGCGATTGTGGTTGGTATTAGCGATCGCCCAATTCGCGGCGAAACTTCTGATGTGGTTGTCGGCAATTTGCAAGCAGCTTCTACCTTGTTGGCGGCAGGCATTCAAAACGCTCACACTTTAGTAATTGCAGCAGACGATGATGCTGTGAATTTGGCAATTTTGATGCAGGCGAGGATTCTCAATCCTCAGATTCGCATCATCAACAGATTGTTCAATACTAGCTTGGGCGACAGACTCGATCGCACTTTGCCAGATCACGCTTCCATGAGCGTTTCATCATTGGCTGCTCCGGTTTTTGCCTTTGCCGCTCTCGGAAGTCAGGCGATCGGACATTTGCGTTTATTCGATCGCACTTGGCCGATTCACGAAGAATATATCGATCGAGATCATCCTTGGAAAAATCGAAAACTGAGCGATTTGTGGAACGATCGCACTCGAATGCTGATTTATTATCTGCCGGCGGCTAACAAAATTGATTTAGTATCGGCGGTGCTTGCAGATCGGGAATGCCAGCAGGGCGATCGGCTAATTGTTGCCACTCAGCCAACTGTGCGCAGCCCCCGAAAAAATTTAAGTCAAACACTGCTCAAAACCTTAACTAACCTGCGCCGATTTCAGCAGCACAGCCAAGCAACAGTAATTGTTTTACTGACGTTGCTGTCAATGATTGTAGTTGCTACTGCTACCTATATTTGTGTTGACGATAATATCTCAATTGTTGATTCTCTCTATTTTTCAGTAGGGATGATTACCGGAGCCGGAGGCCATGAAAAAGTGGCAGAACAAGCTCCCGAAAGCATTAAACTATTTACAGTTGTCATGATGTTAGTTGGAGCAGGCATCATCGGCATCTGCTACGCACTGCTCAACGACTACGTATTGGGAACTCGCTTTACTGAATATTGGGATGTAGCGCGAGTTCCAGGGCGCAGTCACTACATAATTTGTGGACTCGGCGGCACGGGAATACAAATTGCGAAAGAACTCCACACTAATGGTTTTGAGGTTGTCGCGATCGAGCAAGATCCTAACTGTCGGTTTTTAAGTATGGCTCGCTCTCTCAAAATTCCGGTTATTCAAGGAAGTGCTAGTGTTCCCGCCACTTTAGAAGCTGCTAATATTAAGCAAGCGGCATCTCTTTTGGCAGTTACTAGCAACGATATGTCTAATTTAGAAATTGCCTTAAGTGCTAAAGGATTAGCACCAAAACTACCAGTTATTGTCCGCAATCAAGACTCTCATTTTGCTCTGATGGTGCAGCAAGTTTTTGAGTTTGAATCTGTGTTGAGTTCGACGGAATTGGCGGCACCTGCTTTCGCGGCGGCAGCTATTGGAGGGCGAATTTTGGGCAACGGGATGACTGCCGATCGTCTTTGGGTTGCTTTGGGTACATTGATTACACCGGCACATCCTTTCTGCGGCCACCGCATTCAAGATGCTGCTATGTCTGCTGATTTTGTGCCTTTGTATGTGGAAACTAATTGTCAAACTATTCACGGTTGGGATTTGCTGAATTGTTGTTTGAGTGCGGGAGATGTTTTGTATTTGACGATGCCGGCGAATCGCCTCGATCGACTGTGGATAAACACCTCGGAATTAAAAGTTAAAGATTTTACCCGGTAATTTAGACAATCTGCAATTATAAACCTGATAGAATTGGGGAAGTATAGTAAAAAGAACAAACAGGTTCTCAATTAGCTGCTATTTAGAATGAGAAAATTTTTAGGATTAGTTGTGTTGGGGATGATAATGGCGATCGCCTCTGTAGCTGTCGCGGCTCAACCTTTGTTTGTTGCTTATCCTCCGACTAACCACAAAACTACAGCCGATCGCATCTTTTTAATCGGCACAGCGCCCGCACCGGGACAAGTTTTGGTAAATGGCAACCAAATTTCGCGCACCGCATCCGGGCATTTCGCCCCGACTTTTCCGCTGCAACTCGGCGAAAATGTCTTTACCTTGCGTTACGAAAATCAGGAAGTGAAAATTAAGGTGACGCGCCAGTCGAATCAGCCGGAAGTCCCTGTAGGATTGGCTTTTGCTAAAGATTCCCTAACGCCGAAAGTCGATGTGGCGAGTTTGCCGGGGGAATATATTTGCTTTGGGGCGATCGCACCTGCCAATGCTCAAGTTGCGGTAAAATTGGCCGGCGTTACTATTCCTTTAAAAGCGCGATCGCAAGTCGAACTACCTGACAACAAATCTGTACTGTTAGGTGAAAATTCTCCGATCGAAAAAGGCGGCAGCGAACAATATCAAGGCTGCGGTAAAACTCCCCCCACCCCCCCCTTAGCAAGGGGGGACAATGAGTCTAACTCCTCGCTACCAAAAGGAGAAAAAATTGATTTAGGAGTGCCTGTATTTGAGCTAACAATGAACGATCGAACTATCAGCCAGCAGGGTACTGGCAAGATTTCTATTCTTTCTCCGGCGGATTTAGAAATAGCCGAAGTAACAGCAGATCCTGGTGTCGCTAGAACCGGGGCGAATACAGATTTTTCTCGAATGACACCGCTGCCCAAGGGAACGCGAGCAACAGTTATCGGGCGCGAAGGAGAATGGATCAGGCTCGATTACGGTGCTTGGATTAAAGCCTCGGAAGTGCGAATTGTCCAGGATTCAGTGCCTCCGCGATCGATTATTCGCAGCGCCAGTTCGCGTCAAGTTTCCGGCTGGACAGAGGTTTTATTTCCCTTAGAAATACCCGTCCCAGTCACTGTGCAAGAAGGAGAACGCACCTTCACTTTAACGCTGTACAATACTACCGCTCAAACTGACATTATTCGCGTCCAGGATGACCCGGTAATTTCGCGTTTAGAATGGCAACAAATCTCGCCGCTGCAAGTACAATACACTTTTAATCTCAAATCAGCTCAGCAGTGGGGCTATAAATTGAGATACGAGGGCACAACTTTAGTGCTGTCTTTAAAACACCCGCCCGCGAATACAAGCATGATGCCGATTTCGACAGAACAACCGCTGTCTGGAATTAAGATTCTCATCGATCCGGGACACGGCGGGCCGGAGGATGGAGGTGCGGTGAGTCCAGTGGGAATTAGGGAAAAAACAGTAGCTTTAACAGTGTCGAAATTGGTGCAACAGGAATTAGTAAATCGGGGCGCGAATGTGGTAATGACGCGGGTAGAAGATGTCGATTTGGATTTGCCACCGAGGGTGGAAATGATTCAAAAAGAAGAACCTGCGATCGCAATTTCACTTCACTACAATGCTTTGCCCGATAACGGGGATGCCATTAAGACTAAAGGTGTCGGCGCTTTCTGGTTTCACCCGCAAGCGCACAGTTTGGCAATGTTTTTGCACAATTATTTAGTTGCCAAGTTGAACCGTCCCAGCTATGGTGTATTCTGGAACAACTTAGCCATGACTCGTCCTGCAGTTGCTCCATCTGTTTTAATGGAATTGGGATTTATGATCAATCCCGAAGAGTTTGAATGGATTGTGAATCCCACAGAACAGAAGAAGTTAGCCGAGGCGATCGCCCAAGGTGTTACCGAATGGTTTGCCTCTGTAAAATAACTGTTAGTAGTAAGGACTGAAGTCATTCTCAAAAAAATCATAGT
>JAICRN010000651.1 GCA_025937335.1 Microcoleus sp. TY_ISSM_2_bin.22 | reverse complement strand
GGAGTCTCAAGGACTAGAATCGATTGCTACTCAACCCCTAGTTCAGTCTTTTTAATAACGACTCTTGACCGATCGATGCTGAGTGTTTGCACAGTCAATTCTTCAATTATTCAATTCTTCAATGCAGTAACCGAAAGCAGCCAGGGTACAAGCCCCGGTATTTATCCTGCCACAACCAAAAAATAGTATCCCATAACAAGTCCCCGGATTCATCAGTGATATCGCTTTCTTCAATTCTCAAATTCTTCAATTCTTCAATCCAAAATCTCAAGTGATATCGCTTTCTTCAATTCTCAAATTCTTCAACTCTTCAATCCAAAATCCAAAATCTAAAATCTAAAATCGATTGATGGCTAACAACTTTCCGACAATTCTGGCTCTTGATTTTGACGGTGTGATTTGTGACGGACTAATCGAATATTTCCAAACCGCTTGGCGTACCTACTGTCAAATCTGGAAACCAGTCGAAACAGTGCCCGATCCCGATCTAGCTTTGAGTTTTTACCGAGTGCGCCCAGCCATCGAAACAGGTTGGGAAATGCCGCTGCTGATCCGCGCACTACTGACAGGAATTTCACCAGAAGAAATTTTGTTAGAGTGGCCCAATATAGTACCGTATTTGTTGACAGAAAATAATTTAAAAGCGCAGTCGGTCGGTGCTATGTTAGACGGATTGCGCGATAATTGGATTGCTGAGGATTTAGCTGGATGGCTGTCTTTGCACCGCTTTTATCCAGGGGTAGCCGATCGCTTGCACTCCTTGCAGGAGAGTTCGGTGAAAGTGGCGATCGTCACTACAAAGGAAGGTCGTTTTGTGCGGGAACTTTTGCAGCTAGCAGGCGTACAAATGCCGTCCGACTTTATTTTTGGCAAGGAATACAACAAGCCGAAGCACCAAATTTTGCGGGAATTTTTGGCAGCGGCGGGCAAAGATTCGACTATTTGGTTTGTAGAAGACCGGTTAAAAACTTTGCTGTCGGTGAAGCAGCAGCCGGATTTATCTCAGGTGAGGTTATTTTTGGCTGATTGGGGTTACAATACTTTGCCCGAACGGGAATCTGTGGCTCAAAATCCACCAGTTCAATTGCTTTCTCTGTCGCAGTTTGCCGGAGATTTTGCCGATTGGCTGCCGATCGACTGTTGATGTTAGATTTGTTGACAGGTGTGATTTTTTTCGCTTTTCAGAGTCAAAAAAAATCACAAAATTTTACATCTTTTTTGTTGACTTTTGAGGCGCTGGCATGGTATTTTAATATAATGGGATGGTTGCAAAAATAATATTCTTGCAACCATCCCATTATAAGATATATAATAACAGGAATTGCAGAAAAAAGCAAGGAGCTCAAAAAAAAAAATTGATTTTTTTATACAGTCTTGGAGGTACTATTGACCTGAGAAACCAGTTTTTTTACAGTTTGTTCGGGCTGCAACGAAGTATTTTTTATCAAACCTAGTTTATGACAAAAAAAGCAAGCTTCTGAGCCCAAAATTTGAAAAGTGTTTTGATAATTTCTCAGCTTCAGGGCCCTGGTATGAGGCAGAGAAACCCGGTTTCTACGAGTTTTGGGTTGAGTTACCAGAAAAATACGAAGAAACCGGGTTTCTGATATCGCGAGTGCGATCGCGAACTAAAATTGAAAGCTTTCTAATATTGAGACTTAAAACTAATGCTCGATTTAACTAAAGCAGCCAAGGCAATGCAGGGAATGAGCCAACATTTGAATGTGGAAGCTCAGGCGGCTCGCCAGCGTTTGGAAGTGGCTCAGAATTTGCTGTTGAAGGCGGCAGGGGAACAGGCAAAATTGGTGGAATTGCAAGAGAGTTGGCGCGATCGCACTTTATTCAATGCTGCCACGCCGATCGAACCCTTAGACGATCGCACCTACATCACCGCACCCCCCGCAGCCCACACAGTCTTCGCCACAGACGGATCGCAAATTTCCCCCAACCATCACGAAATAGCCTACTGCTACCTGCTAAATGTCGGCACAGTCATGCTGCACTACGGACAAAGCCGCCACCCAGTTTTAGACAGCGTGCCCGAGGTTTTCTACAAACCCGAAGATTTGTACGGTTCGCGGCAGTGGGGAATTAGAACCGAAGAATGGATGGGATATCGGCGCGCAGTTTCCGAAGCAATTGCCTTAGCAGAAATGGGCTGCAATTGGGCAAAAGTTAACGACAATAAATTACCCGCGCCAGCTTTAGCAATGGTAGACGGTTCCCTGATTTATTGGTTTTTGGAACAGTTACCCACCGAAGCGCGCGATCGAATTTTGCTGCCAATTTTAGAAGCTTGGGACAAGTTGCGTTTAGCAGGAATTCCCCTGTTAGGATACTTAAGCGCTTCTCGCAGCAGCGAAAGCTTATCTTTTTTGCGGTTTGAAGCTTGCACCCACGAAGTACCAGACTGCATGACAAATTGCCCGAACGTCGGATTTTCCGCCACCATTTCTTTCGCCGAAAAAGCACCTTGTCAAGAATTTGAACCTTTGCGCGATGCCATTTTGTGGGCAACAATCCTGTCACCGGGACAAAGAAGCCCTTTGTGGAAATCCCAAGCTCGAATTTTAGATTTGTACGGTCTTAATTCCGTCTATTTCTGTTACGTTCACGTTGGCACAGAAATTGCTAGAATAGAAGTGCCGGAATGGGTAGCACAAGATACAGCACAGCTAGATTTAGCATTGGGAATGATGCTGGCTCAAGTACACAAAGGCGGCGGGTATCCGGTGACGCTAGCAGAAGCTCACAATCAAGCGGTAGTCACGGGGGGCGATCGAAGTCGATTTTTTGCTTTGTTAGAGCAGCAAATGATTAAAGCCGGCTTAAAAAATGTCGGAATTTCTTATAAGGAAACACGGAAGCGCGGCAGTATTGCTTAAAGTAATAAGTAGAGTAGTCTTGGACGCAGAAACCTGGTTTGTAAGGAAATACTGCATTTAAGCCTTTAACACAGATAAAAAAGCCGATTTCTGTGGTATTGCTGCGTAATTTATGTAGAGTTAAAATAAAGTTAAAAATGTTATATGCCAATAGAACTAATTATCTTAATTGCTTCCTTACTTGTATCTTGGCTGGTGTTTAATTGGGCTTTTAAAGTGTTGAAAGCCAGCATCGGGACAGCAATTGCTTTAGCAGCAATTGTGCTGGCGATGCAGTTATTGTTTGGCATCGGGCCCAACCAGCTTTTCCAACACATAATTCACCTGCCGGAAACCCTGGGGAAAATGCTTTCGGGCAAGTGATTCGATTTGAGATTTGAGATTTGAGATTTGAGATTCTTTTAGATACCAGACT
>JAICRN010000298.1 GCA_025937335.1 Microcoleus sp. TY_ISSM_2_bin.22 | reverse complement strand
GTTGCGCGTAGCCTCAGAATCTGGAAGCAAAGTTTTCATTTCAATAATTAGTCATTAGTCATTAGTCATTAGTCATTAGTCATTAGTCATTAGTCATTAGTCATTAGTCATTAGTCATTAGTTACTCGCTTGGGGCTGCTAATAACCAATAACATTAGTCTGCACCGTCAACAGTCAACAGTCAACAGTCACCAGCTTAAATGTTTTGGGCGCGGCCGTACCAACGCAGCAACATTCCCGCCAACCTTTGAGAATTGTGGCGAATTAAACCCGTATTTTGATCTTCATCCATGACATTGGCGATGACAACTCGCCGCCCCAATTGCGTTACGGCTTCTCGATCGAGCACAACCGGATAAGAATTCTCCTGAGAATAGCGGATCAAAGCCTTTGCAGAAGGGACTTTTCCTTGAACTACTACAGCATCGAACAGCGGCCTGCCGCAAGCGCGGTCGATCGCCCGAATGTGGTCTGCAACGCTGTATCCGTCAGTTTCCCCCGGCTGAGTCATAATATTGCACACATAAATGCGCGGAACTTCGCTGTTGGCGATCGCATCAGCAATTTCCGGCACCAACAAATTCGGAATAACACTCGTATAAAGACTCCCCGGCCCAATAATGATAAAATCCGCTTCCCGAAGTGCTTGGGCCACCTTGGGCAACGCCGGAGGATTAGCCGGAGTGCAGCCAATTTTGATGATTTTTCCGTTAGCTTTTGTAATGCTGGACTCCCCCTCAATCCTGCGACCGTCAGCCAGTTCTGCCCACAAAGAAACGTCGCTCAGAGTGGCCGGCAGCACTTCTCCCCTAACTGCTAAAACTTTAGAACTCGCGGCGATCGCCTGTTCCAAATCTCCAGCAATATCGCTCATCGCCGTCAAAAACAAATTCCCAAAACTGTGACCCATCAGACCGTCACCGGCCTGAAAGCGATATTGAAATAACTCAGTCAATAACTTTTCTTCATCTGCCAAAGCCGCCAAACAATTGCGAATGTCTCCGGGCGGCAATACTCCAATTTCCCGCCGCAGCCGCCCGGAAGAACCGCCGTCATCCGCCACCGTGACAATAGCAGTGATTTTGGCGCTGTAATCCTTCAATCCCCTGAGCAAATTAGAAAGACCGGTACCGCCCCCAATTGCCACAATTTTCGGGCCGCGGTGCAAGCGGCGGTGGTTGAGGAGTCGATCGACCAATTCCTCATTCCCTTCGGGCATCAGCACTTGAGTAATAGAGTTCAAACTGCGAGTTTGCCCCCACAGAATTAACAAAATCCCGCCAGCAATCACGATCGGGCCCGACACGTAATTGGGAACAACTTCCGCAATCCACGCCAAAAAATTTCTCAACAATTGCAATAAGAAGAAAATGGGAGTCATCCCAGTCCAAATTGCTAAACCCAAAGTGGCAAGTACCACGCCGCTGGCACTGATCAGCAGCCACCGTTTCACTAAAAGTCCGGGGGCTAACCACTTAAACCACTGGTGAACTCGCCCGTTCCGCAAAGAAGGGGCGTAAGGATTTCTGGATTGGGCAAAAACCTGCTTGGCTTTAGCCAAGACGCGGAGGGCTTTAGGAAGTGAACTAATTGACATGGTTAATTAGTCTTAAGGGTATTGGAACAGCTCGAGCTGACAAATTTACAATACAAGAGAGTTTTGATTCTGGCAGTCAATTTAAGTCGTTAGTCAATTTAAGTCATCAGTCATTCGTCATTAGTGATTAGCTAGACTGATGACTGAGGACTGACAACTTATTGATAACATCTTATGATTGAGCCGCTAATCGAACTCAAGGGGGTAAGTAAGTCCTTCGGCCAGAACCCGATCCTCGATCGAGTCGATCTGAGGATTTATCGAGGAGAGGCCCTGGCAATTATTGGCCCTTCCGGGACGGGGAAGTCTACTATTTTGCGGATAATTGCCGGTTTGTTGGCCCCGGATGCCGGTGAGGTTTTTATTCAGGGACAGCGCAGGGTCGGATGGGTGGACGACGTGGCAGATCCGATCGGAATTGGGATGGTGTTTCAGCAAGCGGCTTTGTTTGATTCGCTGACGGTGGAGGAGAATGTCGGTTTTTTACTGTACCAGCATTCTAAGCTGCCGCGCCGCCGGATTCGGGAATTGGTAGAGGAGAAGTTAGAGATGGTGGGTTTGCCGGCAATTGGCGAACGCTATCCGGCGCAGTTGTCTGGGGGAATGCGGAAGCGGGTAAGTTTTGCCCGCGCCATCATGGCGAATCCCGATAATGCTAGAGACAATCCAGAGGTTTTGCTGTACGACGAACCGACGGCGGGTTTAGATCCGATCGCTTCGACGGTAATTGAAGATTTAATCCGCGACTTGCAGGCGGCCCAAGGTGTTTGCAGCACTTATGCGATCGTCACTCACCAAGACAGTACCATCCGCCGCACTGCCGATCGTATCGTGTTTCTCTATCGAGGCAAAGTGCAGTGGGAGGGAACTGTCAGCGATATTGCATCAACAGATAATTTGTTAATTCAACAATTTTTTAGCGGCAGCGTTACTGGGCCAATTCAAGTGATTGGATAGTCAAATGTCATTAGTCATTAGTCATTAATTATTTGTCATTAGTTATTAAATTCGAGGCTAATATGGCTACAAAAAGTTTTCAGAAATTGCGGGTTTATAAATTATCAGAACGACTAGCTGATGAAATTTGGACAACTGTTAACACTTGGGAGCCATTTGCCAAAAATACTATCGGCCAACAAATTGTCCGTTCAGCCGATAGCGTCGGTGCTAACATAGCAGAAGGAGTCGGACGAGGCAGCTATTTTGACAATAAACGTTTTGTCAAGATAGCTAGAGGTTCTTTATATGAAACTCAACACTGGTTGAGACGAGCTTACACTCGGAACCTTTTAACTGTTGAACAAGTCAATCTATTCACAGCAGTCATTAATGACTTAGCTCCTCAAGTAAACTCCTACCTACAATCTATCGGATCATCCCCTAAAGATCGCGAGCAATAACTCATCAATAATAACTGAGGCATGACAACTAACAACTAACAACTAATGATTAATGACTAATTACTAATGACTAATGACTAATGACTGAGGAGGTAATATGCGATCGCGAACTGTAAGAGAAGGTTCTGTCGGGTTCTTAATTTTAGTAGGAATCGGTTTATTTGGCGGCTTAGTGCTCTGGCTGCGGGGCGTGCAGCTAGGGAACCGCAGCTACAAATTCGCCGTAGAATTTGCCAGCGCCCAAGGAATGCAAATAGGCACGCCCATCAGGTATCGCGGGGTTGCAGTCGGTAAAATTACCGCCCTCAAACCGGGTTCCAACGGCGTAGACGTAACCCTGGAGATTGCCCCCGGTACTTTAGTGATTCCCCGGGATGTTACGATCGAAGCGAATAAATCGGGTTTAATTGGCGAATCGTCGATCGACATTACCCCCAACTCGATTTTGCCAGAATCGTTACTTACCGCCAATCCTGTTAGTGCTGACTGTCCCCCTGAGATTATCTGCCAAAATTCGCGCTTAAAAGGTCAAGCAGGAGTCACTATCGACGAACTTATTCGATCCACAGTCCGCCTAGCTAATTTCTACACCGACCCCGCGCTGTTCAACAATATTAAATCCCTCGCAGAAAATACAGCCAACACAGCTAAAGGTGCAGCTAAACTCACTCAAGATTTATCGAATTTAACTCAAACTGCCAAAGCCGAAATCAAAAATTTAAATCAATCTGTCAGGGGAGACATTGGGACATTGAATCAATCGGTAAAAACCGAAATAGCAAGTTTAAATCAATCATTAAAGGGAGAAGCCAGCAGTTTAAATCAATCGTTAAAAGGAGAAGTTAGCAATTTAAATCAATCACTAAAAGGGGAAATTACAGGAGTCGCCGCTGATATTTCTAAAGTAGCAGCTACAGCGGACACTTCCACAAAAGCTGTATCTGCCGCTGCGATAAATTCTGCTAATTCAGTAACTCAAGCAGCCAATCAAGTTACATTAACAGCCAACCAACTCAATTCTTTAGTAGCAACCAACCGCGCCAGTTTAGTTTCAACTCTGAATAACATCAATCAAAGCAGTCAGGAACTGCGGGTAGCTGTCAGCAGTTTGAGTCCGACAATTAATCGCATCAACCAAGGACAATTGCTGAACAATTTAGAAGTTTTATCAGCGAATGCAGCCCAAGCTTCTGGTAATTTGCGAGATTTATCCAGCCAGGTAAACAATCCGGCCACTTTGCTATTATTGCAGCAAACTCTAGATTCTGCACGAGCTACATTTCAGAACGTGCAGAAAATTACTTCCGACGTGGATGATTTGACAGGAGATCCGGCTTTCCGCAACAATATTCGCAGGTTGTTCAACGGATTGGGAGGCTTGTTGGGTTCGACAGAACAACTGCGACAGCAAGTTAAAGTAACTCAAACATTAGCTCCCCTTTCTGAGAAAGTAAATGCGAGTAAAACTGCCATAAATCCATCAGTGGAACCTGGATTTCCTCGCTTGCAAAAACAGAAAAAATTGCCTGTTATACCTGCTCAAACTGCCAGTTCAGCAGAAAAAGTTGCTCCAGAAAATAACCCTTAAAAGAGTGTATCATTGAATAACAGCCCTTGCAAGATTCGCGACTTCCTCTAGTTAGTAAGGTGGCAATAAGCACTCCGATTACAGCTAGTTAATAAGGTGCGCCTTTCGCACCCGGCATTAAATTTATTGTCTAAATCCTATTAACAGAAAACTCTTTATATCGCAACAAATAAAACCAATGACGCAAACATTATCGAAACCGGAAGAAACCAAAACCAAGTATACTGTAACTTGGGAAAAATTGCCAGACGACTTTAAATTACCCGACGATCCTGTGGAAAACATCGACCAACCACTTTTAGCCGCCGCCCTCCGAGAAGCCTTGGAACTCGCAGGATTTATCCTAGCTTCAATGCTAATAGCTTCCAATTTTGGACTCTGTGCCAAAATTAACGACAAAACAGTAGTAAAAGCACCGGATTGGGTGTACGTTCCCTCGGTATTGCCAGCAGAACCAGGAGAAGTTCGTCGCAGTTATACGCGCAATGCTGAGGGAGAAGTACCTGCTGTAGTGATGGAATTTTTATCGGATACTGACGGTAATGAATATTCAAATAAACCGACATATCCTTACGGAAAATGGCGGTTTTACGAGCGAATTTTGCAAGTACCGATTTATGTAATTTTTGAACCTAAATCGGGAGTGTTGGAAGTGTACAGACTCTCGAATTATGGAGAATACGAATTGCAAGAACCGGATGCTAATCAACGATTCTGGATAGAATCAATGGGTTTATTTCTGGGGGTTTGGGAAGGTGAAAAATCTCAGAGAACTGGTTATTGGTTGCGCTGGTGGGATGAGAATGGCAATTTGCTGCTGTGGGGTGCCGAACGGGTGGAACAGGAACGCCAGCGCGCCGAAGAGGAACGTCAGAGGGCCGATCGACTTGCAGCATACTTGAGAAGTCAGGGCATCGATCCCGATGGAGTTTGAGGGTGTAGGGTTCGCGCGATCGAACAAAAGTTAATAAAATTGAGAAAACAGTTGCGCTCTCAAAAGCTTAATCTAAAAAAAGGGTAAGGAGAAAACATGACACAAACAGCAGTCAAAAACTCTGTCACCGATAGTTGCCTGACTCTAAGAGGAGTGAGTTGGTCGCAATTTGAATCGCTAGAAGCCGCTTTTGAGTCTGTCGGCGGTATCAAATTTGCTTACTTAGATGGAATTTTAGAAATTATGACAGTTAGCCCCGAACATGAAGAGACAAAGGGTACTATCAGGGCTTTATTAGAAGCATACCTGAGAGAGAAGGGTATCCGATTTTATATCAAGGGCGGACCGACTTTGGGTAGTAAAGAATTAGGGGCGAGAAAAGAGCCTAATGAGTCTTATAATTTGCAGAGTAAAAAGGCAATTCCCGATTTGGCGATCGAAGTTGTATTCACCAGCGGTGGCATCGATAAACTTCAACTATACAAGCGGTTGGGCATACCTCAAGTTTGGTTTTGGGAAGATGGAGTGCTGAGTATCTATTATTTGAGGGAGGAGTACGAAAAAGTCGATCGCAGCGAGTTGTTACCAGAGTTAGACATTGCTTTGTTAGTGAGATCTGTAACTTACTTCGATCAATATGATGCTGTTACTGAATTCATCAAGGCTTTGCGGGAATAAGATGAATTTAAAAGTGCGATAGATCGGGATTTGCCGTCAAAAATAGATAATATCAGAACCCCGAATTTTTGAATAAGTCGGGACTCTAAAGCACGCTCTCGTTTTACGTTTAATTAAATCAACCTACTTAGTTGCAGAAAACAAGTTTATAATAGATATACAACTCACAGGAAGCACGACCATGACAGCAGTCGTTCCCACCCTCAAAACTTCTGAAATCGTATACCCTAGCGCTGATGGAAAACCAGTGGCAGAAACTTACGACCATCTTTATGCCATCTTAACTACTTTAGAAGTCTTAAAACAATACCTCGCAGACCGTCGAGCTACTGTTTTAGCAAATCAATTTTTATACTACGCTCAAGGTTTCCCAAAAGTCCGTGTAGCACCAGACGTGATGGTGATTTTTGATGTAGAACCTGGTGGCAGAGATAATTACAAAATCTGGGAAGAAGGGCAAGTGCCGAAAGTGATTTTTGAAATTACATCACCAGGTACAAAGTCGGAAGATCAAAATAATAAAAAAGATTTGTACGAGGGGATAGAAGTTCAGGAATATTGGTTGTTTGATCCGAGAGGTGAATGGATTCCCGAACAATTGCGGGGGTACCGACTGGGAGTAGAAGGGTATCAATTAATTAGAGATAATCGCAGCGAAGTATTGCAACTGCGGTTAGAAATAGAGGCAAAACTGCTTGGGTTTTATCGGTAAGATAATGGAGAGAAATTATTGATTCCCGATGAATTGGCTTCAGCTTTAAAAGCAGAACGGCAACGTGCTGAAGCGGAACGTCAACGTGCTGATGAACTGGAATCTTTGCTGGCTCGTTATCGAGAACAATTTGGAGAATTGTCATAGTACTATCAATTCCGTTTGCACCGGAATGATATGCGAGGACACGGCACTGCCGTGTCCCTACAATGAATCGGG
>JAICRN010000448.1 GCA_025937335.1 Microcoleus sp. TY_ISSM_2_bin.22 | reverse complement strand
CATTAACCCCCCCCTGCCCCGCCCTTGCTAAGGGGGGGAATTGAGCATCGCCCCCCCTTGTTAAGGGGGGGTTGGGGGGGATCGTATTTCCGGAAATATATCGCGGCCCTACCACCATTGGAAACACAAATTAGTAATCGCCGCCGGCAAACTTGAGACTTTCGGTGTAGCGAATCGTAACTTCAATTTTTTCTCCCGGTTTGATATTAGCGAGAGACTGAGTAAAAATATTGTCGCGTTCTTGTTCCAACAAACCCGCAGTCCGGCCTTGCTTTCTGGCTTGTTCGTAAATTTCCAAAGCTTCCTCGCGGCGTTTGATATCAGCTTTAATAGTTCGTGAGCCTATTTTAATTTCCATATCGTCCACCGCCGCTTCGTCGGGCAAAGGAAATACATAAACAGCTTCTAAAGATTCGGGAAAAGGATTTTCAAACTTCTGAACAACTTCGACGCGGGAGATATTGCCAGCTATTTTGGCTTTAACTTCAGTCTGCTTGAGAGGAAAGACTTGTTCTGGGGTCGTATTGGGAGTTTTGACGAACAAACCGCCGACTGGACAGCGAGTTTCGGGCGATCGTCCGCCATTGCAATTAACATCGTTACTAGCGAGGATTTTTGGCGACAGAGACGAATAATTTTCCCCTGGAGTTTTTGCCCGCGCGGCATTGGGAGCGAGCCACGCGCCACACTCGTTAGCGAAGCCCTCGAAGAGGATCGCAGCGAGCAATGCGATACCAGCACAAAGCAACCGTTGAGGGGATAGAACGCAGACAAACTTCATAGCTGTTTTTTTAGCAGACTTGAGGTGCTTTGTATACCATGACTTTACGATTCCCGAAACGTTCCTGAGTTAGCTTTCTGGCAAAAATCACCAAGGGCGTAGGGCTGATTTGAGATTTTAGATTTTAGATTTTAGATTGACTCGCCTAGAGGCGGACTGGGCGCTGGAACTTTTGTCGAAGCCATGATTGCTCTGGCCGACTGCTGTCGCTGGCTGGCATCTGTATTTGGGTGAGGTCGGTTGGGGCGATCGTCCGCGAACCCCAACCTAGAAAATTGTATGATAGTTAAATAATTAAATAACTCTAACCTCAACCTTTCAAGCTCTAATAAATTAAAATTGCCATGAATTTTATTGACCCCAAAACCGACTTGGCCTTTAAAAAAATCTTCGGGTCTGCTGAGAGTAAGGACATTTTGATTAGTTTCTTGAATGCCATGCTCTACGAGGCACAGCCAATCATCGAAGATTTAGAAATTATCGATCCTTACTTAGCTCCCAAAATCAAAGGAGTCAAAGATACTTACTTGGATGTCAAAGCTAAGATTGATGGCAACAAAACGGTAATTATTGAAATGCAAGTATTGAATGTAGAATCATTCGAGAAGCGGATTTTATACAATGCCACTAAAGCTTATTCAATGCAGCTAACAACAGGAAGTCGCTACAGCTTGTTAAACCCTGTGATTGCTCTGACGATTACAGATTTTCAAATTTTTGAGGATCTGGCAACAGTGATTTCGCGCTTTGTTTTCAAAGAAAAAAGTTTTTCAACCGAATATCTAGCTGATGAATTTGAACTGGTATTTGTTGAACTGCCCAAATTTGACAAGACATTACAGGAGTTAGAAACGCTGACAGATAAGTGGATATATTTTATGAAAACTGCTCAAATTTTACGGTCAGTTCCCGAAGAGCTGGGAAATGTGCCGGAACTCCGACAGGCTTTTGCAATTGCGAATGAAGCGAATCTCGATCCTGATGAATTGGAAGATTTAGAAAGGCGAGAAATTTTTATTCAAGACCAACGCGGTGCAATTACCAAAGCTACCAGAATCGGGAGAGAACAAGGCATCGAACAAGGCATCAAACAAGGAAAGTTGGAGTTAGTTTTGCGGCTGTTGGAGCGCCGTGTCGGCCCGTTGTCGTCGGAGATTCAAACTCGCATCAGTCAATTATCCGCTGAGCAATTAGAGAATTTAGGAGAGGCAGTTTTAGAGTTGGCCAGTGTGTCAGATGTGACAGATCGGTTACAGACATATTTGTGAGGAAGGGAAAAAAGCCAGGGTGAATCTGGTTTTCTGCGAAGATCGCCCTTGACCGAAAGCATTCAGGATACAAGCCCCCGGATTCATTCCGAAAGCAGACTCAGGACCCAGGAATAAAAAACCTGTATCCGATGAAACTTGCCCCCCGAATTTATCCGTGGGGTCAATGCTTCAAATCTAAAATCTAAAATCTAAAATCTAAAATCGATTGACTGGTACGAGTCCCAAGCGCACTGATGAACAATCAAGCATTTTGAAATTGGCCCACCAGCTCAAAACCCCTGCAAACCGCCCGATCGAGGTCGCGGGTCGCTCGTCCTATCCCCAGCCGTATTTGATAAATGGTCAAACACTGCTGGACAATTTTTGATTTTAGCTCTTAGAGTTGAGTGTTACCTTAACTAGAAACAGAAACATCTAAAGTCGAAAATCCTATGAGCAAATTTGTGTTTGTGACTGGCGGCGTGGTTTCCAGCATCGGCAAGGGAATTGTCGCTGCTTCCTTAGGCCGCCTATTAAAGTCGCGGGACTATTCTGTCTCGATTTTGAAGCTAGACCCCTATATTAACGTTGACCCCGGCACTCTGAGCCCGTTTCAGCACGGAGAAGTCTTCGTCACGCAAGACGGTGCGGAAACTGACCTGGATTTGGGGCACTACGAGCGTTTTACCGATACTTCCATGTCTCGCCTCAACAGCGTCACCACGGGTTCCATCTATCAAGCGGTGATTAACAAAGAACGCCGCGGCGAGTATCAGGGGAGTACGGTGCAGGTGATTCCTCACATCACTAACGAGATTAAAGAGCGAATTGACAGAGTAGCAAAAAATACCAATCCCGATGTCGTGATTACAGAAATCGGCGGAACGGTGGGAGATATTGAATCTTTGCCGTTTTTGGAGGCAATTCGCCAGTTTCGCAAAGATGTCGGGCGGCAAAATGTTGTGTATATGCACGTCACGCTGATACCTTGGATTCCGTCGGCTGGGGAGATGAAAACTAAACCGACTCAGCATTCGGTGAAGGAATTGCGGTCGATCGGCATTCAACCAGATATTTTAGTCTGTCGGTGCGATCGCCCGCTATCTTTGGGCATGAAACAGAAATTGTCGGAATTCTGCAACGTCCCCGAAGAATGCGTCATCACGGCTCAAGATGCTAAAAGTATCTACGAAGTGCCGCTGATGATGGAACAGGAAGGTTTGGCCGAACAAACGATCAATTTGCTGCAACTCGAACCGCGACAACCGGATTTGACTCAGTGGCAAACCTTAGTCAAGCGGCTTTACAGTCCCAACCACAAGATTGATATTGCTTTGGTGGGCAAATACGTGCGGTTGAACGATGCTTATCTTTCGGTGGTAGAAGCTTTGCGGCACGCAGCAATTGCGATCGGCTGCGACCTGAATTTGCACTGGATTAACTCAGAAGATTTAGAATCGGGAAACCTCGATAATTATCTCAAAGATATCAACGGTATTCTTGTACCGGGAGGTTTTGGGGTTCGGGGAGTTGACGGCAAAATAGCGGCGATCGAATATGCTAAACACCATAAAATACCCTTTTTGGGATTGTGTTTGGGGATGCAGTGTGCTGTGATTGAATGGGCCCGCCACATCGCCCAACTAGAGGATGCCAACAGCGCTGAATTTAACCCAGATACAGCAAATCCGGTAATTAATTTATTGCCAGAACAGCAAGATGTAGTCGATTTGGGCGGTACAATGCGACTGGGTTTGTATCCGTGCCGCGTCTACCCAGACACCCTAGCTTTCAAACTTTATCAGAAAGAAGTGATTTACGAGCGCCACCGCCACCGCTACGAATTTAACAACGCCTACCGCAATCTTTTCTTAGAATCAGGTTATGCAGTTTCCGGCACATCTCCCGACGGTCGATTAGTAGAAATGATCGAATTGCCCAACCATCCCTTTTTCATAGCCAGTCAATTTCACCCCGAATTCCAATCTCGACCTAGCGCCCCCCACCCCTTGTTTCAGGGGTTTATCCAGGCGGCTAGCATCCAGGGAAAGCAGGATTTTTTAGAAGCTGAGGGTCGCGACTTGGTGGTCGAGAAAGTTGCAGCAAACTGATCGGATATCATGTCCGATCGATTAGTTCTGATATATTAGATGTCTGTAAGGGCGGGTTAGAGCAGACAATATTCAAATCAGGGCGACAATCGACATTACAAAACCCGCCCGACAGACCAATATAATTTGATAGGGGTCGCACTTACCGGACATGATATCGGGTAGCATTCTCAACGATTGAAAAACCTCACACCCCAGCCCTAGCATAGGAGCTGGGGGGCTAGCACCCCAAGGGAGAAGACAAAAGGCAGAAGCCAGAAGGTAAAAATGCTGATATTTTTACTTAGGGCTTGCTGAATAAGCGATCGCACTTGACGTGGCGAAAGGTTATTAGATCGCGATCGAAAAGACATCTCCAAAATAGTAACATTATGTGGTAAAAGAACATAAGAGACATTTTTTTACACAGAAACATGAGCGACATCCTAAACCATATTGAAGAGAATCATAAAGAAACACAGCGATTAATTTGTCTGGAATATGAACAGTTACAACAATTGCTCCAAAATGCCGAACGATTACATCATGAAAAACAAGCTTTACTAGAATCCAAGAAAGTGAGAATTATTGCGGGTGGAGGAGGTCGAAAACCCAAACTATCTATTCCCGAACAAATAATTTTAACCTTGGTTTATCTGAGGCATATGACAACATTTCAACTTCTGGGCATCCAGTTTGGAGTAAGTGAGTCTACAGCTAATGATACATTTAACTATTGGTTTCCGCGCCTGCTTTGATTGCTACCATCTAGCTTGCTGGAACAAGTAAAAAAAAACGCTGCTGACCACGCAATAGTTAAGGAAATACTCACAGAATATGAATTAATAGTAGATACCTACGAACAAGTCAGAGAAAGACCTGGAACTCGTGATGAACAAGAAAAATACTTTTCAGGCAAGAAGAGTAATCATACATTTAAAACTCAAATAATT
>JAICRN010000628.1 GCA_025937335.1 Microcoleus sp. TY_ISSM_2_bin.22 | reverse complement strand
GCCTTGCAGCAGCTATAGCGCGGCGTACTTGCTCATTAGGGGTTAGTTCCTCCGGCGCGCCAAAGAAAGCCATTACCGCATCTCCGACAAACTTGTCCACCGTACCGCCACTGTCAAAAACAGCCTTAGTCATTGCCGCCAAATATTCATTCAACAGCTCAGCTACCCGGCGTGAGCGCAGGGTATTTGACATTTGAGTAAAACCGACAATATCGCTAAACAAAATAGTAATCAATCGCGGTTCCGGGCGCAAATCCAGCGCCAAATCTCCAGCCGCGGCGGCCTTCACCATCGACGGCGGCAAAAATCGGCGCAGCACCGACTCAGTTAAATAACTGTTCAACTGCTGCACTCGGCGCTCGTTTTGTTTGAGGGCGAGCAAATTCCGCACTTCCGCCAACAATTCTCGATCGTTAAAAGGCTTGGACAAATAAGCGTCAGCACCCCGTTCTACTCCTTCAATTCGAGTATCTTCGTCGGCTTTAGCAGTCAGCAAAATTGCCGGAGTTCCCTGCAATTCCTCATCCTCTCTAATCATCCGAATCAAATCCAAACCCGAGAGCAAAGGCATCATCAAATCCGTTAAAATTAAATCCGGACGGCGGTTTTTTGCCACGGCAAATCCTTCTTCTCCGTTGCGAGCCAGCAAAACTGCAAAGCCGGAATCTCGCAGAATTCCCGACACGTAAAAGCGCAAATCGGGATTATCGTCAACCACCAAAACCGTACCCGCTGCTGTTTCTGAAGTTACCGATACTAGCGCCTCAAAGTTATGATTTTCTGCCTCATTTTCCGACAAATCCGCCTCCACATCTGCCAGTTCCACCGCAGCTTTGGATGAGTGAAACTCCGCAGGTATTTCTAGTACCTGTTCCGGGGGCAAGTGAGTCGAACCAAAGTGCAGCCACACGCTAAAAGTAGTACCTTCGCCGTAAACAGACTCGACGGAAATTTGGCCGCCGTGGAGTTCGACTAATTCTTTGACAAGTGCCAAACCTAAACCGCTGCCTTCGTAGGAACGGCTGGCAGAACCTTCGGCTTGGTGAAAGCGCTCGAACAAATAGGGAATTTGTTCGGTGCGAATGCCGATGCCGGTGTCTTTTACTTGCAACAAGCAGTGAGCGCCGGCCGATGCAACTGTCAGGGTAATATTTCCGCCTTCTGGGGTGAATTTGACAGCATTTGATAGCAAGTTGTAAATAACTTTGTCAAATCTTTCAATATCCAAATAAAGTAAAGGACATTCTTGCAGTTGGGTAATTAAGTGCAGTCCTTTTTTCTCGCAGTAGGCGCGGAACGACTCTGCGGTGGAGTAACAGAAACCGACCAAATCGCAGGGGCGAAAACTCGGCTGCATCCGTCCGGCATCGAGTCGCTGCAAGTCCAGCAGTTGATTTACCAAGCGCAGGAGGCGGCGGGAATTTCGCAAAGCGATTACGGCTTGTTCGTAGGGCAAGTCTTCTTTGCGCCCGCAAGCTGATTCTAGAGGGCCGATAGTTAGTGTTAGAGGGGTGCGGAATTCGTGGGAGATATTTTGGAAAAACTCGGTTTTGAGCCGATCGGCTTCCAGAAGCCGTTCTGCCTGCTGTCTGGTAGTCTGGTAGAGGCGCGACTGCTGCACGGCCAGAGCAGCTTGAGTTGCCACTATTTGAGCCAGGTCAATGTCTGAGAGGTTCCAGCGGCGGATGTTGTGATTTTGGCGCAGGGAAATGCTGCCGATGATTTTGCCTTCCGAGAGCAAGGGAACGACTAACAGGGCGCGGGCGGGCGATCGAACTTGCAGTTCTGTAACATTTAACTCGGGGTGTTCGTGGAGGTCTTCGATCGCCACCGGCTCTTTTGATACCATTACTTGCAGCAACACCGGATTGCCCCGAATCGGCACCAAAGACTGCGGTAGGGAAGGATGGGCAAAAACCCAGCCGCGAGCGTTACCAGCAGCAATAGCAGAAGCCAGATCGGGGCTTGGAGGGTTCGCAACTACCTCTGCATGGTTAAAACCTGGTTCTACAGCCACGGTATCCCTAGCGGTGTCGTAAAGCCCCACACACTGGACGTACTCATCATCTTCTGTCCACAGAGATAGGGCGCAGCCGTCAACTTGCAAAGCTTGACCGAGCTGTTGAGTAATGGCTGCAAAAATATTTTGGGGGTCGAGGCTCGATCGAATGGCCGTAGTAATAGTATTGACTAATGCCTCGCGCTTTGCCAGCGCCCGCACCTTTTCGTAAGACCGGGCTTGAGAAAGCGCCAAAGCCGCTTGGTCGGCTACCGTAATTACCAACTGTACCTCGTGGTCTTGCCACTGGCGCGGTTCCTCGAACTGGTGCAGTGCCAAGACAGCCATCAGTTCCATTTTGTAAAACAGCGGTACGATCAAGCTCGATCGAATATTCGCAGCTTGGTAAGCCTGCTGTCGCTGCTGATTGTCCCAGTTTAAAACTCGATCGTCAGTTTGGGCATCTTGAATCACCTCCACATCCCGAGTTTCCCAAACCAAATCCCGCAGCAAATCCGGGGACAGTTCGGCTGCTGCATCATCTTGGGGTCTGGCTTCAGCATCGCCCTTCTGGTAAACGAACCACTCATCGGCCACCTGACCGTCTTGGAACGGCCGCAGCAGACAGCAACTCACCTCAAACATCTGCCCGACGCTTTCCACAATTCTTTGCAGCATTTGCTGGTAATTGGGAGCCGATCGGATAGTATTTGTAACGGCATAAAGCAGCGATTCTTGCGAGAGAGCCCTGCGCAGTTCATTGGTGCGCGCTTTCAGGATATTGTGAGTATCAACAGCTTGACTGACAAGAGTTCTGAGTTCTTGAGCGTCCCAAGGCTTGGTAACGTATTTGAATACTTTGCCAGCGTTAATAGCTTCCACTAAATCTTCAACATCGGTATAGCCAGTTAAAATAATTCGGATCACGTCGGGGTATTGAGCCGCCGTCAGGCTGAGAAACTCCGTACCGCTCATTTTTGGCATTCGCTGGTCGGAGATAATCACAGCAACTTCTCCCTGTTTTGCCAAAATTTCGAGGGCAGCGGGGCCTGATTCAGCTCTGAGCACTTTGTAGTCTCGATGGAAGGTGCGGTAAAGCAAATCGAGGTTATCCGGTTCGTCATCGACGATCAGAATTTTTAGCTTAGGATTTTCTTGGGAATTCATGCACCGTTCTCCTGTGCCCCGGGGCTGTTCGATTTAATAAGTCTGATCAAAGGAAGAATTCGCCGATTTAAATTGCTGAAGTCATACCATTTTCGATTTTCGATTTTCGATTTTCGATTGCGAATGACTGATGACATAAGGGTTGGGATTTTGCCTTGAGTGCCATTATTTTGGGAAAATGGTATCACAATAATTCGTGGATATGAAGTTGTTGTGAGTGTGCGAGGCAAGCATCAACCTTGATTTTTGATGTCTGGGTTTTCAATTCGGAATTCTTCTGAGCCACAGTTATCTGTCGTGCACCCCAATTTTATTTAATGATATT
>JAICRN010000141.1 GCA_025937335.1 Microcoleus sp. TY_ISSM_2_bin.22 | reverse complement strand
TTGCAAAGCAAAGTATTGTATTTGTTAAGAGATTCCGAATATTTGGAAAAAATGTCTAAAGCTGCTGCTCAATTAGCAGTGAGAGACAGTACAGAACGTCTGGCCAATTTGGTGAGGGAATTGGTGGTGCGGTAGGGAGTGTTAAAGTAAATAGGCGATGGATAATTTGTAACCAGGAGAAAGTCAAATGGCATACAGTGACTTTAATTTAGGCACAGTATTGAAAACCTTTGACTTAGCTTATTCTGAAATAGTCGAAATCTTCACTCCTGCACCAGAGTTAGAGTACAGCAGATTACTGACAGAAACTTTGCAATAAAATCTGCCTGTAGCTCTCGGTAGCAATACAGAAAAATCGCGTTCGGAACTGATTATCGCGCCGATTTTAATGGAAGTGAGAAAACTTTTGCACCATCGCGTGAGCTTATTTTCTGGCATTGATTTTACTGTAGATGCTGAAAGAGGGCTGAATGGGAATTGTGATTTTTTGATAAGTCGATCGCCAGAATTGTTGATTGTAAAAGCCCCAGTCATTGCTATTGTAGAGGCTAAACAGGAAAACATTAATTCTGGATTGGGACAGTGCATAGCTGAAATGCTAGCAGCTAAAATCTTCAACGAGCGCGAAGGTAATGAGATTACCACAATTTATGGGGCTGTCACTACAGGAGATAGATGGAAATTTTTAAAACTCGAAGGACAAGCGGTTTTTGTTGAGACAACCGAAACTTTGCTTACCAATTTGGGTAAAATTTTGGGAATTTTAGCATTGGGAATGGACGATCGCGCGCTTGCGCTTAATCCCTAATTATCACCAATATTCTAATTAACAAAGCTAACTACCGATTCTAATCCTTCTTTGATCTTCAAGTTAGTAAAAACAAAAGGTTTGTCGCCGCGCATTTTTTTCGCGTCTCCTTCCATCACGTCTAAATCTGCTCTTACATAAGGTGCGAGGTCTGTTTTATTAATTACCAACATATCAGATTTAGTAATTCCTGGCCCGCCTTTGCGCGGAATTTTATCGCCTGCAGCGACATCGATTACGTAAATTGTTAAATCTACTAACTCCGGGCTAAACGCTGCAGCCAAGTTATCGCCGCCGCTTTCGACAGATACTAAATCTAAATCAGTGAATTTTTGTTCTAACTATTCTATCGCTACTAAGTTAATAGAAGCATCTTCGCGGATGGCTGTGTGGGGACAGCCTCCTCTTTCTACGCCCAAAATGCGATCGCTCTCTAAAGCTTGACTCCGAACCAAAAACTTGGCATCTTCCTGAGTATAGATATGATTAGTAACAACCGCAATCTGGTATTGCTGCCGCAGCGACTTGCACAAAGCATCAAGTAAAGCAGTTGTCCCCGAACCAACCGGCCCAGCAATTCCTACACGAAAAGCACCCATAGCGATTTTAGATTTTAGATTTTAGATTTTAGATTTTCTGATTTTGGATTTGGGATTGAGGGATTTGGGATTGAGGGATTTTTAACTGCGAAACAACCGAGTATACTGAGTTTCGTGCGCCATGCTAGCCAGTCCTAATCCCCAACTGCAACTGCCAAGCTCATCATAAAAACCTCACACGAGCTTGGAAACCCAGTGGCTTTAGCCCTGGGAGGAAAAGAGACACGGGATACGAAGAGTGTCCCGTCAAGACTTTTAAAATCCATAGTTATATCCATCCTTTTGATGAATAGAAAAACAATATTTGTGATTGATTCCTTGAATTAATCCTTGGACTGCTGACACATTAAAACTACCAGATGAGCGAACAGCGACCCTACCTGTATAAGTTCCCACCTTCTTGCCCGAAGTAACAACGGCTTTTATAATGTCGCCTGTCTGAAAACCCTTGACAAACTTGAATCTAGGAACGTACCGAGAAGGAAATCCAAACTTATCTGTGCGACACATCTGCCTTGAACCATGGCCCGTAGCTTTGATATTTAGGGGCTGATTTGCTAATACGGAAATATTAGGCGTATCACCTACGCAAGCAGCATCAAAAAAGTGGGTTTTTGGTAATTCCAACCGTATGCGGTTGAATTTGGTCAACCCGCCAGAACCCGCGATCATCACTTTGCCTGTCTCTTTTAGGCCATCAAACAAAGCCCATCGGGTTGAGTTGACAGCAGTGGCATCTTTTAATGGGCGCTTAGCTTGTGCCAAGATTTTCTTCAAATCATCGGGCTTTTTTGCTAAGAATATCTTGATATCCTGAGTCCCTTTCTTGGTATTGCAAGGTTCACAGGCTAAACATAGATTAGATATTCTATTTGTTCCGCCCGACGCTTTAGGATGAATGTGCTCAACTTGTAGCGGTACATTTTCCGCGCTACAGTAAGCACATCCTCTCTCCCATTTATTGAGTAAATACTCGCGAGCTTCGTAACCAGCTAACACACCCTGCTGATACTCAACTCCTGAAATCTCCGGGTTTTCTATCTTCTGTAAATCAAATCTGACTAATTCTTGAAAGATTGTTTTAACTGGTGCAAGTTTTGATAATTTGTTGACCCAAGTTAAAGTTGTCTCTACGCGGTGTCGCAGGCTAGGAGCCAACCAACCTTTGGGTTTAGTCCGGTTTAAAAATCTCGCTTGACGATATCTTGTGTGCCGACTTCTGCGACCGCGCCGCAGAGAACGACGCGACTCTAGCGATGTTTTAATTGCTTGACCACGATGGGTTAGTTCTGCCACCCAGATTAGACTAGAATCTAGAAGTATGGCAAGTCCAGTAACTTTTGAGCCGGGGTCAATCTTCAGAGTTACAGGCTGCGGGTCTTCAGTTACTTCTTTTTTCAAGAGGAGTGTGAAAGGGTAAAACCTGAAAACTTTAGCTTTACCAACCTTTAGCAATTTACGCGCCAAAGATGGTTTGCATGGTGTTAATGGTTTGCGGTTAGCATCTAGAACAAAGACGTAGTTGGGTTTTAGGATAGACATTGTTGTGTCTCTTCGATTCCTCGTAAAGTTCGCTTTGCCAAAGTTATAAAGGCTTTTTGCGCTTGCAACACTGTTCCAGTGACCTTAGAACTGTTTAATTGCAAACAACAGAGCGGAAAACTAGCGTCGCATTCTCCGGTGTTATGACCTGAATAACGTAGTCAATTAAGACTTAGGCGGGTAAGCACGGCTTTAGCTTGTTTGCTAAAGCCCCGTGTCTTTAGACCGGGGTTGCTTACCTTCTAATTTTAAAACTTCTTGCGCCGTACAGCTAATTTGAGACTGCAAATCTAACAGCAACTGTTGACCGGCTGTTTGACCGAGGGGAATCAGTTTCACGCCCGCACTCCCTCAATTGGCAGCTCAACTTTACAAATATCCTAACACGGCCGCTTCCTCTTCAATCTACCAGTGGGCGGCCGCAATGCCAAAGCCGATCGCAAAATTGCACTGATTGCCGCCAAATTCCACCAAATCTTTTACACTTGTTGTTAACCCAGAAGCAACGGGCGATTCCCTGCGGGATAGCTTCGCTTCACGCAAATCCAGCAGCAACCTGACCAAAGTCCGCCCCATTTGCCAACTTTGCAAGCGCAACTCTTCTGTTTCCTTAGCAGCAGTCGCCCAAGCATTCCAGTAATTCAAAGCCGTCAAATCCCCTATCCGTGCCGCCCTCAAAGCCCGTACCACCACAGCGGCTTCTACTCGAACAGCCCCGAATTGCAGCGAATTTTATAACCAATTCCTCAAAGTAATCTCGCTGTCGATCGCACCGATTTCTACCAGACTTTCGATTCCCTCAGAATAACTATAAGCTCCCACAGGTGCAAAAGCTAACTGCAACAAAGATAAAAGTTGATTGTTGACTGTTGGCTGTTGACTGTTGACTGTTGACTGCTTGCTTCTTGAATGGCCGAAAGCAATTTAGTCATCAGCCCTCGGATTCATTGGTGGGAGTAAATCTAAAATCTAAAATCTAAAATCTAAAATCTAATTGAATGGCCCAAAGCAATTTAGTCATAAGCCCTCGGATTCATCGGTGGGAGTAAATCCAAAATCTAAAATCTAAAATCTAAAATCTAAAATCTAATGGCTGTGCCCGTAAGCCCCCATTTCCGGCTGAAACGGCACAATTTCCTCTGTTACTTCCAAACCCATTTTTTCTAGCATTCCCTACAACACAGAGTCGGGAGAAAGCCTTAAATAATTATCGGCAATTTCTAAAGCTACGTGACAGTTTCCTAAATGATAAGCCGCCCGCATCAGTAGCAGCGGACTTGATGCCCGGGCTGTCAGCAACAGTTCGGGTTTTGCACTTACCAGTACCAAACAGCTACCGTCTTCCGACCGGAATAAATCTCGATCGCGCAGTACCGTACCTCTGGGCAAACTCAGGTGCAGTCTTTCCCCGTATTCGTCTCGAATCGGTGGCGGCTGCGAGTGCGATCGTCGGCTGTCATCGGTAAAGTAAAGCTGACAACAGCATCGGGATTGGCAGGCAAATCTTTTGTGAAAGTTAGCATTTTTATATTCTCTTCCTCAGAGCAATTCTCTTGACATCTAGTTTTTGAGGAATATCTTTTTTATAGCCGAAGGAATAAGGAAGACAGAAGTTCCAATCTTCAGTTCATGTTTGAGAAATTAAAAACGTCTTAATCGTGTTGCCACTAGCTATATTTCATTCCGATTTACAGCCAATTGAAAAATATTCATCTCTCTGACCGCTCCCGTTATGGTCTCAATACCAAATTTATGTTATTTTGTCAAGCACTCGATCGCAGACGATCGCTTTTTTTTCAAAAAATTTTGCCTACCGTCTAGGAACTCGAACAATTTAAATCTCCAATATATTGTTGGGGGAGGTAGGGGTTAGGCATCCTGCCTGCCCTTAACAAGCTTTTATGGAGAAGTCTAAATAGAACGGGAGAGGAAGAAAGACTCAAACCCTCAAGCTTATTGATTGCTCGGTTGTTGCAGTCGCAGCAGTTCGGCTTGAATTCGCTGTTTGACTGCAGGATCCGCTTGCTGGAGCAAAGTAAGCTGGTTGAAGCGACTAACTGTCAAACCATAGGTTTCGATAGCTTTTTTAGCTTGTTGGCAGTAATTCACTGCGATGCCGCGAAAATTTCCAGACAGCCTGTTAATTTCCTGAGTTTCGTTGCACACTACTCTGGGAACCGAGCCTCCAGCCATTCTTTTAATTTCGTTATAAGCTTCCACCCGTCTGGGTTCTATTGCCAACACAGCGCGAGCGTAGCTAGTAATTTCCTCGTTGCTAATCTCTTGAGCTTGGGCTGTGGCTCCGAAAACGAGGTTTGGGGATTGTCCGTACAAACCGGGCGCCCCTCCGCTAGCCAAAGCTGCTGCGGAAATGATTCCTGCCCACAGCGATTGGCGCAGCATCCGGTTGAGGCGAAATTTAGAGTTGTTAAGTGAGGTATTCATGGTCGTCGGTGATTGCTTGCGTGTAGATAAAAATGACACAGCGCTGGGAGGCTCAATCTTTTTGAATAATGTGGTAGCTAAAAAGTTCCTGCCGTTTGTGATAATCTTGAATTCCGGCAGGATGATTTGGCAGTTGCTACGGCGATCGACTTTTTAGCAAATTCGATAATTTGATCCATTCTAACATCTTTGGGAAGTTGACAAAACCCAAAATAGAGACGGTAATTTTAATTACAGAGCGTTCCCGAATTACCTCTGCAAATAATTCTCAAAGCACAAATATTAAATAATTCTAAAAGTTATTGACAAATTACTCGCATTAATTAGTCTCATCAAGGTAAGCGCGAGCGAAGCTATCCCGAACGCGCGTGCCTTCGGTGAAGGGTAGGAAATCGCCGGGAGCACCTCAATGAAAGCAGCCAAAGTAGAAATCTAAGTTTTGAGGCAGCAGGCAGCAGGCAGCAGGCAGAAGGAAAGAGGAAGAAGGAAGGAACCAGATGAAGTGTTTTTACAAATATGAGATGCTCCCGAATTGCTTGCAAGGCAAGGTCAAATTTAACAATCGCACTCATCAATTCCCGCGATGATTTATTTAAAATTAAGCTGTGGCGCATTTGTATATCGAGAAAATCCCCCGGGTTTTGCTGCTGACGGAGCCAGAGCCGGAACAAAAATCAGATTTTACTACCCGAAGATAGAGGCAGCAGCGGGGAACTAGACATTAAAATCTTGTTATCAAAATGCGTGCTATCTGTTTTCGGCAGTCAACGCGCAGGTCTTCAATTTCAGTTCTTGCTTCGTCCAGTTTGGATGTGCCAAAACTTGTCTGGGACTTACCCAGAAATCTGATTTTTCTACGAAATAAAATCGTTACAGCCATCAGCAAGAGCAGACAAACCCCCGAAAGCTAGAAATTTTAGGTCTCAGTTTTCTTGTCATCTCGATCGCAGATAGCGAACTTTGGCAAGCATTATCGCAGCAAGTTAACAATTATTAATTACCGATTGCCCATGAAAAGTCAAAAAGAAATTTGGCGAGTTATCCTCGCAGTAGCTATCTGTATTGTAGGCGTGCTGCACTTTGCAGTGCCCGCACCTTTTATCAGAATTGTGCCGCCCCAGCTTCCTTACCCGGAAGCCTTGGTTTATATCAGCGGTTTTTTCGAGATTTTGGGAGGAATTGGGCTGTTAGTTCCTCCTGTGAGCAGGGCGGCGGCGTGGGGATTAATTGCCTTGTTTATTGCCGTGTTTCCAGCTAATATCAATCAAGCCGTCAACAGTATTCCGATAGAAGGGATTCCTCACAACCAATTACTGTATTGGTTCAGGCTGCCTTTTCAAGCTGTCTTGATTGCTTGGGCTTGGGTTTATACCCAACCAGACGAAGGTAAACCCCGGGCTTCTATAGTGCCAGATAGAACAGAAAATGCCCGATGAAGCAGTTCGACTACCATGCGGATTTTAAGAACATCGACTTTCGACAGCACCCGGAACTTTATCGCGTAGGGAAAGGAGAACAGGGAGTGCTGTTGGTAGAACCCTACAAAGGAGAAATTCTGCCTTTCTGGAGATTTAAGACTCCTGAAATTGCCAGGGAGTCGAGCAGCAAAATTTACTCCTTGTTTTTAGAGTATCTCGATCGCGAAGATTTTGTGGGAGCCGACATGGCCCGAAAGTTCTTGCAGATGGGGTACACTCGCTCGCGTCGTTACGCTAACCACAAAAGCGGGCGAAAATACCAGCAAAATCCTCAAAAGCTGAAGTCCGTTGCAGAGCAAAGCGCAGCTCGAAAAGATATTTTGCCGCTAGAAGCAGATCCGGTGAAAGCAGAATCTGCGGCCATTTTTCTTGAAAAATGGATGCTGGCCAAAATCAACGAGAAATATCTCGAGCTTTTAGCCAGACACCGGCAGATGTACGAATCTTATTTAGTCAACCCTGAGGATTGACATACATTTACAAAAACTCAGAAGTTACACTTTAGCCCCGTCGGCGCCATGCAGTTGTGCTTGCCTATCTGGGCCGCATCTATTTGCTTGGCCCTACTATTTACTCGTCATCTTCTTCTGTTTGCCACTGCCGCCAAATTTCAAAGGCATTAAAGCCCCTGTATTGCAGGTAATTTAAGACTTTGCCCTTGGTTTTCGGATCTGCTTTACCCCAAGTATCGATCTTATATTTCCGCATGACTTTGGCTTTTAATTCGGCCAGTTTTTCTGCTTCGGAGTCCTGATTTTCGGCAATTTCTTCTTCCCAGACTTGCTCGAACAAATCGCTGGTAATTCCTTTTTGCAGGCACTTGCGCTTGATGGCCGACTTCCCGTATTTGCCTGCTGCAGAGGCGATCGAGTTTGCCACCAAGCGAGTGTCAGACTGATAGCCCCGGTCTTGAATTTGCGCGATCGCCTCCAATATTTCCTCATTGCCAAAACCTTTCTCTTGACCCTTTTTGCGAAGTTCAGAGGCACTGTAGTCTTTGCGGGACAAGAGAAAATAGAAATAGTCAAGACAGCTCATCAGTTCAATCGAAGGGTGGCGCGCAAATACTCGTGTAGCGAATGCCAAATCCAGTAGCCTTGCTATCGGCTGACTGCATCGCCATCGGCTTTATTCTTCTGTATCCTCCTCTTCATCATCCACATCCACATCCGGTCTGTCCACATCGATCTGAATCAAGCGAATGTGCTTGTATCCGAGCTTAATTTCAAACTCGTCTCCCGGCTTTAATCCCATTTCTTGGGTATAATTTGCCCCGATCACGATCGAGCCATTCTTGTGAACGCTAGCTCGATAACTCGCTTCTCGTCCGCGTCCGTCTGCTTTCGACTTCTCTAGCTCAATGCCCTTAGCAGCTAACACTGCATCGTAAAACTCAGCCAGATTAATCCGGGTTTCTCCACTTTTGCTGACCGTGAAGTAGCCGCAAAGCTTTGCAAGTTCTCTGCGCGGCAAATCACTGCCTTTGATTTTTTGAAGCAGACCTTTTCCTGTTAAGGGTGCTGTAGCTGTTTCTGCCATTGACCGTACCTCGCTTATTGGACTTTACTTATATCAATTACAACACATTAGATTAACTTTGTTTCACTGTCAATACTAAGAATTCTGAATATTAAGATTCTGGATAAATTTCTGCAGCCTGAAGACCGGGGGTGCAAGTAAGGATGCTCGAAGGGCGATCAATTTGCTCCTCGCGGCCCAAATGCTTGTGTAAGCCTCTCTTGCGATCGCGCGGGGAATTATTGTAGCAAATTAAATGCTTTACTTTTTTACAGTAAAGTCTGTTCCCTGCATTCACCAATCCCCGATCGAGTCTGTGGTCGAGGTAAAAACAAGACAGCCATGAATCGAAATACCTAGAGCGCGGCCGCTGCAAATCTGGCGAAAGCATTTACCTGCCGGGGTTAACTTTTACCTCAACAAGGGGAGGCAGCACTTGTTCTCGATCCCCCTGCCAGCTACTTGCAAAACCAGTTTACAAAAAGAATCCAACTGCAGGCAAGCTCCAAACCCTTATGGAATAAGTCATTCCCAATTCTTCAATCTAAAATCTAAAATCTAAAATCTAAAATGGTATAAACCCTGTTTTTCGGGCGCGAAATCCCCTTAAAACCCCAAATACCAACGAGCAATCTTCTATTAAGGTGTTCGGCATATAACTTGCACAGAAAGCAGTCTGGGGAAGCGAATCCGGTAAAAATTGAAGGAAATTTCACCTGTTCGTTGAACGGGTTTTAGCTTAAAGCCGACTCAATGGGCGCGGCGGCAGAAATATCGCGCAGCCACCAGGAGGGGAATAGTTTCGAGCGGGCGAGATTGCTTCGTTACTTTTCACGCTTCGCCGCGAATCAGTAGATTTCTAGGCGACTCTCGAGAAAATCTTCCTCCTCCGGCCCAAAGCCAGAGAATTTGAGGTTATTTCCACAGGGGAATTGAAAAAGACCGAGTTAAATGCACAACTGCTTAAATGTTTGATGCACTACAAATTAGCAGCAGTTCCCGACATGGAGTTTGGGTGGAAATGTAATGGTTTCCACTCGTGGCCTGCAAACTGCCAGACTCTCAAAATTTATGCACAAGCTGGAGGGGCGCGTCAAACTCACAGCCGCTTCCATAATTAATTATTGTGAAATATAGCAACCGCCTTGACGGTAAGGACGTTTTTAATTGTTACAACTCTGGCTTTTATTGTCTTGTGCCGAATGACGAATGCTCCGGCTGCCGAATGACTCGGCCCAAAAACGGATACCACCCCCCGACAACAGTCGTTGACAGATCGAAATTTTAGACCGTTGTTCAAGCTGCCAGATTCATCTGTAGAGTAAATCTAAAATATAAAATCTAAAATTAACTGACGAATACTGCATCAAGCAGTCCCGGACTTGCTCTCTCGACGAGAAACCCGGTTTCTTCCTAGACGCTTGGTTGCCCTGCTGCTTATTTGGGGTAGAAACCGGCTTGATGAGCGCAAGTCGGAGAGTCGATCGAGCCGCATACTTTTGATAACTTTTCCAGCGGTAGCAGATCGCAAATTGCCAGCAAAAACTGCACCCAGTTTGGAGCCAGGGCAAGCG
>JAICRN010000741.1 GCA_025937335.1 Microcoleus sp. TY_ISSM_2_bin.22 | reverse complement strand
GTCCCGCCCGTCTATCGGGGACGGGCGGGACGCCCATCCCACAACAAACAGGAAAAGTGGATTTTATTTAATTCTGATTCCTAAACCTTTCAAACACCGCATTTTTTAGGAATATACAAGATAGCCTGATTAGCGCTCTTCTGTCACTCTAAGCAGAGGGAAATAGGTAATCAGGGGTAAAATTCGTTTGAGCAATAGGAATGGGAAAGAAATTCATCAAAAACCTCATCGCAGATAACCTCAAACGCCTAACAAAAAACCTTTCGGCAGTCGGGCGCATCTTGTTAGACCGCATCACGGATTTGCTGCTGCACAAGGATTTGAATCACAAACTCCGTTCCCTTACCAGGTATTGAGAAGCAATCTAACTTACCGCCATGTTTCTTAGTGACAATCTGATAGCTAATCGGCAGCCCCATGCCCGTTCCCTTACCGACAGACTTTGTAGTGAAGAATGGATCGAAGAGGCGTTTCTGAACAGATTCAGGCATTCCCATTCCGTTATCAGAAATTGCAATTTTTACCCACTTTGAATCAACCATTGCAGTCCGAATGGTAATCTGGTTGGGATTTTCCTTGAGTTCCTGATAGGTTCGTTTGACGTTGGCTTCTTCCAGGGCATCAATGGCATTTGCCAGGATGTTCATAAACACCTGATTGATTTGACCGGGATAGCATTCTATTAGCGGTACATTACCATAATCACGAATTACTTGAATCGGTGGACGCTCTGGTTTATCTTTCAAGCGATGCTGCAAAATCAACAATGTACTATCAAGGCCCTCATGAATATCAACGGCTTTGAAGTCAGCTTCATCCATTCGTGAAAAGTTGCGGAGTGACAAAACAATCTGGCGAATGCGATCGGTGCCGAGTTTCATGGAGTCGAGGATTTTAGGTAGATCGGTTTGAATAAACTCCATATCAATATCTTCCGCCTCAGCTTGGATTTCGGGTGCTGGGTCGGGATAGTAATTCTGGTAGAGTTGCACCAAACCTAATAAATTGTGGGCGTATTCCTGCACATGAGTCAAGTTGCCGTGAATGAAGTTGACTGGATTGTTGATTTCGTGTGCCACCCCAGCCACCATTTGCCCCAAAGCAGACATCTTTTCGCTTTGCACCATTTGAACCTGAGTGTGTTGCAGTTCCTCTAAGAGTTGTTGCAACTGCCTATTTTTGTCGCTGAGTTCTTGGGTTCTTACCTCCACTTGAGATTCAAGGGTTTGGCTGTAGTTTGCCAGTTGTTCGTTGGCTATTTTCTGTTGCTGTAACAGTTGTTGAACAGCGCGAATTAATTGGTTAAAGGCATTGGCAAGCATTCCAATTTCATCATCTTGCTCAACAGTCGCTTGTAACTCAAAATTAGATTCTTCAGTAGTTCGTCTGGCAACGCTGGTCAGAGATTGAATGGGTTGGGCAATTGCTCGGCTGGTCAAAATTGCCAAAAGAATGGCGATCGCAACAGACAATCCGATACTTGTAACCACCACTTTTTCTGAAACTGCGTTCGCTTGTTGTTGCGAGCTTTCGGCTTCTTCAAGTTGTTGGTAAGCTTGGTCAATTAAACCCACCAAATCATCCGAGATGCCATCGAATTCAAGCGCCAAATCGCTGTTGGTAAATTCCAAAATCAGCGCTTGCGCTTGCTCAACATCAGTGGGCGATGCGAGATTCAGGTTGCGAATTTGTTCAACTCGGTGTTCTAATTCCTGTGAGTAGCGTTGTGGTACGCGGTCATAGGTTTGCAAGAAGGCTGGAATTCTTGGTTGATGTATGTCATATTTTAGGGTCGAAGGCTTTGCTACAAATGTCTTAAGTTCAGCCCAAATTTCTTGGATTTCAGCTTTATGCTTCAGCAAGTGAGCATATTCAGCCTCAAATTTTTCTGGGTATTGCGCTAGAGGAATGAGTTGTTGTTGGTGGGTTCGGGTTTGGAGAACACTAGATTGTAGGCGCTGTAGAAGTTCCACTTCGTTGCGTACGTGTTCTTCTTGTTCTTCAGCCTGTTTTTGATAGTAACGCCCAACTCCAAAACCAGCAATTGTTCCACACACAGCAATGCTGAGAGCAAGGGCGTATCCTAAACCGATCTTTTGCCCAACTCTGAGACTGGATAACCGTTTTCCTAAACTCTGGTGGACCATATAACCTTCTCTAGCCCTACAAAAGATTTGCTTGACCGAGTGCCCCTATTTGCTCATTTTAAGCCTTTAAGTTTGAAAACAGAAAACTCCTATGTTTAGGATAGGTTTTCCCTTACAGCGTTTACGTCTTGAATTTACGCTTTTCTAAAGGTTCTACCTAAATCGTGCAGAACTCCGAAGTAGCTGGCCACCCCGCGACTTCCAAATTTACCCCCAAACGCCGAACATCTTTTTTGCATTCTAAATTAGCACAACTATCAGAAGTCCACCCGCTCAAATTTCGTGCAAACTTCCCCTCAGCGCTAGTTGCCCACCATAAAGTCTCCGCCTGCTCTTAAGTGAGATGAACTGGTATAGCTTTTACTGTAGCTTAAATTCGCTATCCGGCTCATTAGTCATTACTTCCAAGCGATCGACTTCCTCGAACCCTTTAGCCCAAGCTTTAGCAATATCGTCTGGGAGTTTGGGTTC
>JAICRN010000705.1 GCA_025937335.1 Microcoleus sp. TY_ISSM_2_bin.22 | reverse complement strand
TGCAAAAGGGAACAGTGCAGAAGTCATGCGGTAGAGCTTAATCTGATTAACGGAACAGAAGTCGATCGCTTTTTCAAGCCGCTTTAAGTTGTCTGCATAAAGCTCGCGCAATACTGTTTCTTGTTCAGTTTCCGAAAGCTGTAAAAGTCGCTTCCGCGTCACAGTGCGAAAGCGAACGGCATCGGATGTTGTAATGCAGACTAATCCTAATTCTGGCAATTTGTCCTTTTCCAATACTTGGTTAATCCCGCTCATTTATCAATAATTCCTAACTTGAATTTTAGGTTAAATATTTTTGGACTAAGGATTTTAGTCCTTTTTTTGAATCTGTGAGGTACTACTGAACCTGCCCAAATAGTCCGGCAGAGATTGAAATCCCTGCCGGACTATAGGGACAGGTGCAAGATGTAATTAGTACAAACCTGATTCTTATCAAACATCTAATCAACCGAGTCGCAGATACCATATCGATGCCAATTTAATCGATATAACTATTGCTGTTCTTCGCCAGACTCAGCCTCTTCGTCGGGCCGCGCGGTGGCAACAGGATTTTCCATTGCTTCGTTATGGAACGGATAACCGGATGTTTCTTGATTTAGCGGGTCAGCGGGTTGGTCGGCAGGGGATGTAATTTGACCGTTAGTGTTGGTATTGGGTTTTGTGGAAGAGCCTTTATGACTGGCGTGACCGCTGCTCATCTTTTTTTCCTCAATTAGGTTTATGGAACAATTTCTAGCTTAGACTTAGCTGCTGCGGGCGATCGCCTATCTTAAGTCAGAGATGTTGCTTAATAGTTGAGGATGCTATAGTTTTTCTCGGCAACAGTGCGGTAGATAGGAAAACCGCAGATTAAGGCAGATAAACACAGATTAACGCAGATAATTTCAATATCTCTGTGCGAATGGCGATCGGATTGGGAATTTGTCGATCGCGTACCTCACGAAAATTGAGAAAGGCTATATATCTCCTGATTTTCCCCATTTCTCTTTGATAATTAACTCCGCAAACGGCCCGATCGCAGAATGCTAAGAATCAACCAAAAACCCAAAAAACTCGCCGCCCCAAACAAACCGTTGCTCAGAAAAGATAGCTGAGCAGTTTGCGCGTTAGAAGAAATAATTGCAGCCCCTATAATCAGCGAACCCACAACAATACTAAAAGAAAGTCGGTTCGCAGAATCCCCCACAGTGCGGCGTAGCGGATCGAGTTCTTTTAGTGTCAAGTTCCACTTCAAAGTTTCCGAAGTAACCCGGTCTAAAAGCACTTCCACTTGTCGCGGAGATTGCAAAGATAAGCTTTTGAGATCCAAGGCAGTTCTCAGCAGAGCTTGCACCGGGTCATCTCCTAATAACTGACGCCGAAACATATCGGTCATCAGCGGTTTCACCTGCTCTACAATATTGAATCTGGGATTAAAAGAGCGGGCTAGTCCTTCCAAATTAGCTAGAGTTTTGGCATACAAACCGAGATTGCTGGGCAGTCTAATTTTATTTTTGCGGGTGATTTCTAGCACCTCATAAAAAATTTCCGACAAGTTCATTTGCGACAAGCTGACATTGTAATACTTGCGGAGCATTCTAGCCAAATCGTTCTCTAGAACAGCTAAACTTTTCGGCTGAGCAAATTCTGCCATTTCCAATGTTAATTGAGTGCAGCGCTGAGCGTCTAGATCGACAATTGCCAGCAACATTTCGGTCAAATTTTGCTGAGTGCGCGGGTCTAATCTGCCGACCATGCCGCAGTCCAGCAAAGCTATCCGGCCGTCTTTGAGATAAAATAAATTGCCGGGATGCGGGTCTGCGTGAAAGAATCCGTCGATATACAACTGCTGGAAGAAAACGCGGCAAAGCAGCGTTGTAATTTCTTCGCGTTCGGCATTTACATCTCCTTTGTGGCGAATTCCTTGCAAATCGCCTAACAAAATCGGGACTCCGTTCAGCCACTCCATTACTAAGAGTTTTTTTGTAGTCAACTCCCAGTTAATTTCTGGTAAGACAACTTGTGTGGGGTCAAACCAGTTGCTTTTAGATAAATTGCGGCGCAGTTCGTCTGTGTAGCTGGCTTCTTGAATGAAGTCTAGTTCTGCACGCAGGGCGATCGCAAATTCTTCAGCTAAGGCGACAATATCGTATTGTTGACCGAAGTCTGTGAGCATGACAAGTTCTGCCAAACCTCGGAGCACGGCGATGTCTTGTTCGATGACAATATCAATACCGGGGCGCTGAACTTTGAGGGCGACTTCGCGGCCGTCTTTTAAAGTAGCTTTGTGGGTTTGGGCGATCGAACCTGCGGCGATGGCTTCAGTGTTAAATTTGGCGAAGGTATTTTCGAGAGATTGTGTGAGTTCCTGGCGGACGATTGCTTCTACTTGCGACCACGGTACGGGCGGCACTTCCGCTTGTAGGGTGGAGAGAGTTTCGATGTAGCTGGCGGGTAAAAGGTCAGGACGGGTGCTCAGCAATTGTCCCAATTTGACAAATACTGGGCCTAATTCGACGAGGATGTTGCGGAGAACTGCTGGAGTTGGGAGACTGGGTGCGTCGGTTTTGCTGCCGGTTAGGAGGCGTTTCATGTAGTCCCAACCGTTGCGGAAGACGACCTCTAGAATTTCTCCTTTGCGAGAAGTGTTTTGAACTAGGCTGAACAAGGGGCCTCCGGGTCGATCGGGTTTAAGGGCTATACAACTACTAGGATAGCGCTGTTAACCAAGCTGACCAGTGTCTTGAGGAATAACTTGGGGGAAAGAGTGCGATCAAATTTTGGGATGTGGGGCGGTTTTTGGCTTTGGCATTACTCCTCATCGTAATCTACACAGGAATTACGCACCCACACTACATATTCTGTGCCAAAAAAGAGCGATCGCGTTTTCTCTCCGACAAGCGCGATCGTCC
>JAICRN010000102.1 GCA_025937335.1 Microcoleus sp. TY_ISSM_2_bin.22 | reverse complement strand
TGGTGCGGAAAATGCTAACAACATTTGCCCAGATGCGCGATCCAGAGTTAGGACGTTGGATTGCTGAACACGTTGCGTTTCCCAACTGCATGGTCGATCGCATTACTCCGCTGACAACCCCAGCAGATATCAAAATGGTTGCGGAACAGTTTGGTATTGATGATGCGTTTCCATGCGTCGCGGAGCCTTTCATTCAGTGGGTAATCGAAGATACATTTTGTGCGGGCAGACCCGATTGGGAATCCGTTGGCGTACAGATGACTAAGGATGTTCATCCCTACGAGATGATGAAAATTCGGCTGCTCAATGCCAGTCATATGTTGATTGGCTATCTCGGATCTCTGGCAGGTTATACCTACGTTTATGAAGTCATGGCCGATCCCTTGTTTGAGCAAGCAGTCGCTAACCTGATGGATGAGGTGACACCAACGCTTCAACCCGTTCCTGGGATTGATTTAGACGATTATAAAAAGACTCTAATTGAACGGTTTTCCAATCCCAAAATTCGCGATCAGCTTCCGCGCCTGTGCCTGAATGGATCGGCCAAAATTCCTAAGTTTGTTTTAGGGTCGATCCGCGATAAATTACAACTTGGAGGTGCGATCGATTACCTAAGTTTGACAATTGCTGCTTGGTGTCAATACCTCAGCAGTCAGGATAAAGAAGGGCAACCTATTCGCATTGATGACCCATTAGCAGACATCCTCACTCAACAAGCCCGCTCAGGTAAAACAGATCCCAGACCCTTGCTCAGCCTGGTTGAGATTTTTGGAGATTTAGTACAGTCGCCACGTTTCGTCGAGACTGTTGCTGACAAGTTGAGCAGTTTGCATGAGTTTGGTGCTAAAGGAACGCTTGTCCGATCCTCGCAGGCACAGTAATGGCACGATCGACTTAAGCTGCGATTTTTAGCTTGATAGCTGTTGCCAGTTTCAATAGGACATAGACTATACAGTAGTAGTCTCCCTGCAACCTGTCAGGGCAAAACCTTACAGTTATCACTTAGGCCAAAAAGGGATGCAAACAATTCAAGTCAATAGTCTCCAGAAAAGTCTGTGTCAGTAATTCAGGTCAACGGAATAGATTTGTACTACAACATTCAAGGTTCTAGCGAAAATGAGCCATTACTGCTGATAGCGGGGTTTAACAGTGACAGTTCAACTTGGGCTGCAATGATGCGATCGCTAGTTAAGCAGTATCAGGTACTTCGTTTTGATAACCGAGGAGTTGGGCAAAGTGAAGCGCCAGACAGTCCTTACAGCATCAAACAAATGGCGGCTGATGCAGCCGCGCTGTTGGATTACTTGAACATTTCTCAAGTCCATGTGGCAGGTCATTCAATGGGCGGACAGATTGCTCAAGAACTGGCTTTGGCATATCCAGAAAAAATCCAAAGTTTGATACTTCTCTCATCTTGGGCAAGGGGAGATGAAAAGTTTAATTCACTCATCAAATTGTTTGGCGACTTGACACAGAAATTAGAGGGAACGCTTTATCAGAGGGTTTTGTTGCCTTGGCTGTTTACCGATGCGTTTTACTCGATTCCAGAGGTAATGGAACAACTCATCACCTGGATTGAGAATCAACCATTTGCGCCGACACCTCATGGACTATATCACCAAAGCCGAGCTATTCTTGCCAGTGATAGCAGCGATCGGCTTGCAAACATTCATTGCCCTACACTCGTTATGGTTGGCAAAGAAGACCTTCTTACTCCGGTCAGATTTTCGGAGCAATTAGCTCAAGGTATTCCCAATGCTGAACTAGCTATCCTCGAGCAAGGCGGTCACGCCTTTGTGGTAGAGTCGGCGGATACTGTAGCGAAGGTCATGCTTGATTTTCTGGGGAAGCACAGACAACGCATCCTACGATCCACACAGGAATAACTACTGCCCAGTTGCTAGAAGCGGATGGTGCCCAAATTGTCTATCTTCCCCCCTATTCGCCTGAGTTCAACCGCATTGAATGCTCGGCTTGGTTGAAAAGTCGAATTCGCAAACAGCTACGCCACTCCCATACTTTGCGCGATGCGATGGAAGCCGTTCTTAAGAGAGTGTCCTAATCTCTATGGCGACGGCTATATTGGGCAACAACTCTAATTTTGGATTCTTAACTTTTAACTATTTGAGGACTAGCCTGATGCTGCTTGGCATAGATTTAGGAACAGGCTCTGCTAAGGCATTGCTCCTAGCGACAGACGGAACCGTTATGGGTGAGGCGTCAAGCTCTTATCCTGTTCGTGCGCCCCACCCCGGATGGGCTGAGTCGGAACCAGAAGATTGGTGGTTAGCTGTTGCCTCGGCTGTGAGGAAGGCTGTAGGAAATCACGCTCAAGAGGTACAGGCGATCGCACTTTCAGGGCAAATGCACGGTGTTGTCCTAGCTTCGGAGTCGGGTCAGCCCCTGCGTCCTGCTATCCTCTGGGCAGATACTCGCTCTAGTGCCGCGCTTAACACTTATCATTCGCTCGATGGCGCTATTCTAGAGCGATTGGGCAACCCGGTTACGGCTGGAATGGCCGGCCCCACTTTGTTGTGGCTGCGAGAACACGAGGCTGCTGTCTACACCGAAGCGCGTTGGGCACTCCAGCCAAAAGATTGGCTGCGGTTGCGGATGACTGGAGAAGTCGCAACGGAACCATCTGATGCTAGCGGTACTTTGCTTTACGATGTTGTGTCGGACAACTGGGCAGAGGATGCCATCTGGGCGCTGAATCTACGTGGTGATTGGTTACCAAAAATTATCCCCTCTAGTGCGATCGCCGGCTACCTAACAACTGTTGCTTCAGAGCATCTTGGCTTAAGAGTTGGCTTACCCGTTATCGCTGGTGCTGCGGATACCGCAGCGGCGGCACTTGGCAACGGACTACTAGAGCCTGGTTTGGTTCAACTAACCATCGGCACAGGCGCTCAAATCATTACACCTCGATCGCAACCCATTATCGATCGTCATGGTCGTACCCATCTCTATCGAGCCGCCGTACCTAACCAGTGGTACGCCCTTGCAGCAATACAAAATGCTGGGTTAGCGCTGGAGTGGGTGCGAGGTATCCTCGGCTTGAGCTGGCAGGAGGTCTATACTAAAGCGTTTTCTGTTCCCCCTGGATGTGAAGGGTTGACATTTTTGCCATACCTCACGGGTGAGCGAACTCCGCACCTTGACCCTTATGTACGCGGGGCATGGGTGGGGCTGGGACTTCATCACACACAGGGGCACTTGATGCGGGCAGCTTTAGAGGGAGTTGCTTTTGCCTTGCGACAAGGTTTTGAGGCACTTGAGGCAACAGGTTTTAAAGCGACACAACTGCGTTTAGCAGGCGGTGGAACGGCAGAAATGCCTTGGAAACAATTACTGACCGATGTATTGAGAATACCCCTCTATGCAACTACAGTTGCTGCCGCTTCCGGGCGTGGTGCTGCTCTACTGGCAGGTATCGGAATTGGCGTATACGCAGATGCTAATGACACCATCAAACTGGCAGCCACACCAACGCTTGCTGCAAGTCCGCAATCAGTCGATCCCAGCCTAGAAGAAGCTTGGATGCGATATCAAGCGCTTTATCCACGACTTAAAAAAACTTGATAGGAGTTATGCCTCAAGGAGGACGTGCTAGAAGCTATCTACAAATTATTCTTAAGCTAAGACTGCTTAATATCAGTCAAATAAAAGAAAAAAAATTACGAACATAGTAGGTAGATAGTAGGTAGATATTATATGAATATAGTAAGTGGAATAAATCTCCCCAAATCAGCCGAGGCTTCTGATTTATACATACAGTGTAATGAATCTGCATCTATCAACTATCAGGAAGATGAAAAAAAAGTTGTCTTAAGTCAGGGTGGTATTGTATCCTCAAATTCTTATTTTAATTCCTTTTATGAAAAGTTTTATACTAAATATACAACTCTTAGCTCTATATACTATTCGCTGAAACTTGAAGGAGATTTTAAAGTTTCTGTTTACAGAGAAGTTAACGGAGAAAACAACAGAGAAATTATTTCTGAACAAAACTTTGAGAACTGTCAATTCTCAGATCCTGTAAAAATCTTACCAATAAATCTCCTTCAAAATGAAAAGGCTGGCAGAATATATTTTGAAATAACCTGTTCTAGTGAACGCGGTGTCTTTAAAGAGGGGTGGATAGCAACTGATGAAAATAAAACCAGAGAAGTATCGTTAGCAATTACCATTTGCACCTTCAAAAAAGAGACTTATATCAAAAATACATTGGCTGCGATTTTTCAAGATAAATTACTAGAAACTAAGGACTTCAAATTATTTGTTGTTGATAATGGTAGAACTTTGGACGAAGCGGATTTCAACAAGCCAAAGCTGAAACTGGTTCCCAATATAAATGCGGGTGGAAGCGGGGGTTTTACCAGAGGGCTAGTTGAATCTCTAGAGGAGAACGTCTACTCTCATTTTTTGCTTATGGATGATGATATAGAGTTAGAAAGTGGATGTATTTATAGGTTAATTTCTTTGTATGAGTATGCCAAGACAGATTTTGCAGTAGCTGGCGCACTGCTTGATTTACAGAACAAGCATATGTTGTATGAAGCAGGAGCATTGTACAACGCCTATTCTAAAAATAGAGGATTTGGACCTGGGTCATTAACTCCTGTAAATAATAACCTCGATTTACGAGATGCTAATTATCTCAACAGGTTGCTCGTGGAAGAAGATATAGATTATGGCGGATTTTGGTTTTTCTCTTTTTCTAAGGAACTTGTTGAAGAAATTAAATTGCCGCTGCCTTTCTTTATCAAAATAGATGATGTGGAGTTTGGTTTAAGAATAAAAGACCTGGGCAAGAACATTGTAGCTTTTCCCTCACTGGCGGTGTGGCATCTACCAGCTTCTGCCAAAAACGTAAATTGGGAAAATTATTATTTTACTCGCAACGATCTTATAGCTTATGCTATCCACTATTCCCTCAGATATACGGATGCAGTCAAGCATCTTACAAAAGTCATAATTCAGGCTTTAGCAACATTTGATTGCGATCGTGCACTGGTGGCCATACAAGCTTTTGAAGACTATATGAAAGGCCCAGATTTTCTCAAAAATACTGACCCAGAAACCTTTCACCCAAGCATTATCAAGCTGAGTAAAAGCTATAGCAATCAAAAGGAAGTAGATAAATTAGCTGGTGTTAAGCTTTTGACGAGGTGGTTTAAAGTTGCGGCTCAAAGTCGCAGTGAATGGTCATCAGTAAGTACACAGTGGAAAAGTGCTTCACAGGAAATTACATCTACTCTATTTTGGCAGCAATACCTTGGGCTAAAGAACTAGAACTGAGAGCCTCCTTTGGTTGAGGGTTGACAGCTTCGACCGCCAGCAACTCAACGATTCACAACAAAAGCGCCTTGGGATTAATTGTGGTAGTTGACACTACCCGGTCACAGCGTAGCTTGACGCGGAATTCTTCCTTGACAGCTTGATGCCAAGTAAAAGCAGTGCCTTTACTTGGTCTTACTCTATTTCCAGAAGCTACTGAGGTATGCCCTACGTCTTAAATTTGTAAACCTCGATCTCTAATGTTTTTAGCTGCATAGATATTTCTATCATAGTGAGGCCGGCATTAGGGCATTCCTACTTTTTGATATCTAATGAAAGCCAATTTACAGCAGATTGCAAGCTTATAGACGACAATAGCAGCATTTAGAAAACCAGTTTTTTAGATGTTGAGGATGAATTAAATAAGCGTGCGAAGTGCGACCTTGATTTAGTATTAGATGGAAGCAACTTGAGTTAAATGATGACATAATCCTCGCCCACAACAGCTTGACTGACCTCTGGTTCGGGCTCTACAGGGTCGTTGTAATGAGTGTCAATGTATTTCATGAAACTTTCCCGGTAAACTTTGAGATACGAGTTAACGGCTTCGATATCCTGCTGTCCGGTTGCGAAACTGCTATCTCTTCTGAATTGACCAGATTCCTTAACAAAAGCCATGTCAACTTGCCACAAAGCTTCATCACTAGGGCGATATCCCAAATCAACAATATCGTAAGCTGCGAATCCTTGGGACTTCATAAAACTAATTACATCATACATCTGACCGAACAAAGTAACTTCTACAATTACATATTCAGTTTGCTGCAAAATCTCAGTTGCTCCCGCTAAAACATCTACTTCTTGTCCGTCTACATCAACTTTAATTAAATACGGACCTGACAAATTTCTTTCCCGGCATATTTCATCCAGGGTAATTGCTGGTATGTTTCTCAAATAAGGATTGCTGCTATCAGTAACGCAATTTTCAGAAATCGAAGAATGTAGCATATCGGGACTGACGTTGAGGGTGAAAACTCCCGATTCTTTGGTTGCTGCAGCAATAATATATTCTGCACTTTTGAGCTTGCGGCAAATTTTGGCGAGATAAGGTTCATTTTCGGCGATCGGCTCAATTAGCAAATGTCGCGCATTGGGGAAAGTTTCGTAAAGGGTAAAAGTTCCCAATGCCGCGCCGACATCAATCACAGTTTTTGGTTCAAAACCTAACTTTTTCGCCAGCGACAAGCTGCCTGACATGGTGTTTCTGACAATTCGTGTTTGTTCTTGGCTCATGATATTTATCCTGATTTCAATCAGGCGATTGTGGTTGAGATACCTGTGCAGGTAAGGTGTGCATTGCACACCCTACAGATAGAATTGGTGCGTAATTATTGTCCTTATTTCGCAGACTTCTGCACCTTGTTTTCGGTTTCCACAGATTGCAAAGCTTCGTCGAGAATTGCCCGCGCTTCTTCGGCTTTACTTCTAGCTTCTCGATAACGGACGTTAGCTTGAGCAAAGTTTTTGAGAACCTTGAAACCATCTTTCAAGCGACCAATTTCCTCGGCAGTCACAGCCTCATCGGTAAACAAAATGTCGATCGCCGCCCGGATTTTAAGTGCTTCTTCGCGGGATTCCATGACTTTCAATTTGAGACTTGCCAAATTGCTCAAAATCTGTACTGCTTCAGTAATCGCGTCCTCGCCGTCAGACGCAGCATCTTCGATATCCTTAACTTCAACAAACTGCTTGGGCCCAAATCCCTCCAGGAGTTGCGTAGGCAGCTTACCATCATCCATGAGCTCCATCAGCCGATCCATCGCTTCTTCGCGGGCTTTGCCTGAATCTTTCCCTTTGACAGTTAAAATAATTTCGGGGCTTTGAGGAAGTGTATAGCGAACCATATTTTGACAGCCTGTGCGCGACAACAATTGAATGATATTTTATCTTTATTCGATCGCCAGTTGCAGCTATCAATCCGCTCTATTACCAACCGCTTGCCAAAAGTTTACAGATATGCACTCAAAAGGAACGCTCGACATGAAAGATAAACTTCTCAACTTGCTCAACTTTATTCTAGTAGCTGATGTATTTTTCGTGTTTGCCATTTTTGGCTGGTTTGCGATCGCAGTAGCGGGTCGCTCGACCGGGGTGAATCTAGGTTTTGATTTGTGGTACAGTCTGTGGCAGCCCGTATTTAATCCCGCCCTCGGAATTCTCATGGGCGGTGCTATTCTGAGCGGTATAATTAACCAAGTTTCTAAACGCCTCAATCCGAAGTAAAATTGATGTTTTGTTGGAGACGGTGATGGGCGAGGCTACGCAAGTTAGCGATCGAACTTGCGGGGTGCGTCACGGATGAGCCGCTCAATTAGGTCTCAAATAATCCCGTTCTGACCCACTCTACTAAACTGGCGATCGATCGCCTCACTCTACAGGCACAAGTCAAGCTGTAACTGTCGAGTGTAAATTGAAAGAGGTTTTGACAAGCGAATTTCAAAGGTGGTACCCGCCACGTGATTTATCCGCGGAATCAATTCTTTAATCGAAAATCGAAAATCCTCAAGCCCCCGCATTGATCTCGCGCAAGTCAATCTAAAATCTAAAATCTAAAATCTAAAATCGATTGACTGCGGGTGAGTCAGCGGTCGCTCCGAGTAGATCCCGAAAAATACTGTCACAATTGGAAACTCTCTAAATTGCAACCATTTACTACACACATTAGAGTGCGCCATTACGAAATGGATGCTCTCGGTCACGTTAATAATGCTGTTTATCAGCATTATTTAGAACACGCTGCGATCGAACATTTAGAACATTTGGGATTTACTCTCGATCGCTACCGGGAATTGGGCGGCGTCTTTGTCATGCGGCGGATAGAGATTGACTATTTGCGATCGGCGGCCTCGGGCGATCGACTTGAAATATCGACTTGGATCGAACAAATGCGCGGCCCGCGTGCCGTCCGCCGCTACTCCATCGCCTTGGCTGGAAGTGACGAAATCTTGTTAAAAGCAGAGGCACTTTGGGTTTGGGTTGAAGTTAGCACCATGCGACCGCGAGCAATTCCGCAACAGATAATGGATGTTTTTAAAGCGCAGTTTCAAGCATTACCAAACTCGGTAAATAATTAACACATTTTTTGACAAAATTCTGCCAAAACTATTGACAGTCGGGATTTTAATCCTCAGTCAGTAAAAACTCAACTCTTGCACCATTGTCAATAGGCTTTTTACGGCCGGCCTCTCCTGCCCACCCCAGAAGAAAACTCACTCTTCGCGGAACGGGCCCGAAAGCCTCTTAAGCGAGAATGCTGCAAGATGTGAAATATTCCTCGTTTCTAGAAGTGCAAACGGTTTATTGTGTAGCGACGCGCAAATTCCGATCGCAAAAAGTCGGATCGCCCGCCTGCCAGTTTGGATGCCGCAGAGGTACGATGGAATATAGGGAGGTAGGCCAAGCCCGCAAAGGTTAAGCTTGGTGACAATACCCACAGGAAGGAAAAAATGACACTTAACTTGCGGCGACCGATTTTAATAGGCGGAATAGGGCTTTCAGCAGCGCTGTGGCTGCTGGAAAGTCTACAGCATTCGGGTTCAGAAATGGGCGAAACGGCACTCATCGGCTTGGCGGCTGCCGGTGTGGGGTATTGGTGGTGGAAGCAACAATCCCCCAAACTCGAACTCGCACTCCCGCAACCCCTGGCAGACCGGGAAGCAGCCGAAAAAGCGATCGCGACTTCCGAAGCCGCCATTAAATTGCTGGCTTCAGAAGCTCAAAACTCCGCCGATCCTGCTAATCTAACAGCAAAGCTCGATCGGCTCAGAACCGAATTAGACAGACAAGATTTGCGGATTACCGTCACTGGGGGCAAAGCTGTCGGCAAAACTGCCTTAATTCAAGTTTTAAATTCCAATTGGGCATCTCAACACCCGCAAAAGTTGAGTTTCCCAGAAACAGCACCGCTGTTTGCTAATACAAATACCGATGCCAAAATCGGCGGTGATTTAGTGTTATTTGTGATAGCGGGCGACATCACAGATTCCGAATTTAAAACATTATCTCAGCTAGCTTCAGCAGGTCAGCGGGTGTTGCTAGTCTGGAACAAACAAGACCAATATTTGCCAGAACAGCAGTCGCAGGTTTTGCACTCTTTGCAGCAGAAAATGCAAGGAATATTGGGAACCGAAGATATAATTGCGATCGCAGCTTCTCCCAATTCTATTAAAGTGCGCCAGCACCAAGCGGACGGCACATTTAAAGAACGCATCGAAAATCAAGTCTCTCAACTCGACGCGCTGACGGAAAGATTGACTAAAATCTTAACTGAAGAACGGCAACAGTTGGTCTGGGCGAGTGCAGTGCGCGAGGCTGCAAGTATCAAGTTAGAGGCAAAAACCTTCTTAAATGCAGTCAGGCGCGATCGGGCAATTCCCATTATCGAACAATATCAGTACATCGCCGCCGCCGCCGTCTTTACTAACCCGGTTCCAGCTTTAGACTTGCTAGCAACAACCGCCATCAGCACCCAACTCGTAATCGACCTCGGCGCCATCTACCAGCAAAAGTTTTCCTTAGACCAAGCTAAGACAGTAGCGGCAACTTTGGCCAGTCAAATGTTCAAACTGGGATTAGTAGAACTGTCTACTCAGACTATTACTGGACTGCTGAAAAGCAATGCTGTTACCTATGTAGCAGGAGGCGCGGTGCAGGGAATTAGTGCAGCATATTTTACCAGAATAGCGGGACTGAGTTTAATTGAATATTTCCAAAGTCGAGAACTGGAAAATGCTGCAAAAGGCATTTTAAATATCGACCAGTTGACTAAAACTTTGCAAGCAGTATTTACGCAAAATCAGCAAGTTTCCTTCTTGCAATCTTTCATCAATCAAGTGGCGAGTCGCCTTTCACCTCAGATGTCTCAGTCCGAGGCAGTAAATTCAGCCGTCAATTAGAATTAGTGCAGCATCTGATGTTGTTAAATTCGGTCGATCGCCCGTGATATCCGTAGGGACACGGCAGTGCCGTGTCCTAGCCGCAGCCCATTAAGAAACCTTTAATTAAGGGGTTAATTAAAATTAGCCCAGCATCTGATATTAAATCCGCTCAATCGCCCAGGATATCTGATATTAAATCCGGTCGGTTGCCCAGGATATCCGTAGGGACACGGCAGTGTCGTGTCCCTACCTAATTCCCAATAAAAAATTATAAATTTATAAAAAATTGTATTAAAATAAGAAATAGGATTTATAATTCGACGATCAATTATACCTGCTTAAAAAAGCCGATCGCCAATGGCTGACAATTCCATTCAAGAAAATCGCTTATCCCTAGCCCGCGCCAGTTTGCGCCAATCCCTGGCGCGCTATTCCCACCTGCGCCAAGGCAAAAAAAACTCGAATAATACAGAATTAGAAGCAACCCTGCAAAAGCAGTTAGATATATTAACTTCCACCTCAGAAAAACTAGACTACAACGTCATTCGCATTGCTACTTTCGGCCTAGTCAGCCGCGGCAAATCAGCCGTATTAAACGCGCTTTTAGGTCAAAAAATCCTGCAAACAGGCCCTCTCAACGGCGTGACTCAGTGGCCGCGTTCCGTGCGCTGGACGATTCCTTATCTTCCCGCCACAGAAGACAGAGAAAAAATCCAAGTAGAATTAATTGATACTCCGGGAATTGATGAAGTTGGCGGCGAAGTGCGCGGCGAAATGGCCAAACAAGTAACTCGCCAAGCTGACTTAATTTTGTTTGTCGTTGCAGGCGATATCACCCGCACTGAATATCAAGCACTTTGCGAATTGCAAACAGCTCAAAAACCGGTAATTTTAGTTTTTAATAAAATTGACCTTTATCCAGAATTAGACTGAAAAGCTATTTACCAAATTTTGCAAGCGCTGGGAAATTCT
>JAICRN010000427.1 GCA_025937335.1 Microcoleus sp. TY_ISSM_2_bin.22 | reverse complement strand
GTTCTTTTTTGGAACTGCCGGAGCGCGTGGGGGCAAAACCGAAGGCGGGACACAGCGCGGATCGTCACCAGCACGGATTAGGTCTTGACAATAAAGATCGAGCATCCCTTGTATTTGAGAAGCTAGAGTTTATTGATGGAGTCATAGACAAGTATATTAATAATAGTAAGTCAACTGCAATTGTCCCGGTTGTCGGTTCGCTAAACGTGCAGATAAAATCTCCAAATAACAACTCTCAACCTCACGGAAATAAAGGCTCCACTAATTCTAATGCCACTGAGGTTGACGAGGTTGATATTTACTCTGAAGAAGTTAACTTATTGCCGCGATCGCTTTTGGGTACTTTGAATCGAATTACTAAAGAATTAGACCCGGGAGCTGAAAAAGAAGTAGTCAAAAATTTTCGCAATTCTAAAGTAAAAACAGTTATTTCTCTGAGATTTGTCTTGCTTTTGATTTTAGTTCCCCTATTGACTAATCAAATTTCCAAAAACTTTATAGTTGGGCCCGTGGTTGACCATTTTAGAGGCAAGCAGAATGCGCCACTATTTATAAACGTTGACATGGAGGAAGAAGCCTTCAAAGAACTGGAGAGATTTGAGCAGCACCTCAAATTTGAAACCTTAATTGGCAAGGCTCCCTCGCTTTCTTTAGAAGAAAGGGAAAATAAGATTGCCGAGAAAGCAGTTGAGCTAGCGGAGGAATACCGCACTGAAAGTGGTGGAGCCATTAAAAATATTTTTGCCGATTTGATTTCCTGTATGGTCTTTGCCGCCATTATCGTCACTAACAAGAAAGAGATTGAGATTTTAAAGTCTTTCATGGATGATGTGGTTTACGGTCTCAGCGACAGTGCTAAGGCTTTCGTTATTATTTTGTTTACGGATGTGTTCGTCGGATTCCACTCGCCTCACGGTTGGGAAATAATTCTAGAAGGTTTATCGAGGCATTTAGGACTGCCCGAAAATAGGCAGTTTATATTTCTGTTCATTGCGACGTTTCCAGTTATCTTGGATACGGTATTTAAGTATTGGATATTTCGTTATTTAAACCGGAGTTCGCCTTCGGCAGTTGCTACGTACAAGAATATGAACGAATAATATCAAATACGAGAGCATCGAAATTATACTCTGCTTTGGTGTGCGTCCCGCTTGGCTCTGCCCTCTCAATAGCGAGTAGGCAACTTGCACTTCGGCACTCATAAAAATATTATTTTACAATAAAGTAAAATAATAGAAACTGCTCGTATCTAGTTGGATAAAATAAGCGTTATCACGTTTTTATTGAGAACTAAAGTTCTCATAAAATACTGATAGTCTTCAATAAAAACCTATTAGAGTTATTTTACAGGACACAATCTGGCTCTCATTCCCAATTGGCAATTAGCAATTCTAGTCCGGGACGCAAAGCAAAAAGTGGTTTGACGCGCTACTTGTAACGGTAAGGTGCTCTTGGGCATTGCGCCCTAAACATAGAGGTTCTGCGTAAGTGCTGCAATTGGCAATTGCCAAATGCCAATTGCCAATTACCAATTACCAATTGCCAAATGCCTAATTCCAACGCTTCTTGCGCTGTCGCTGGCTTGCCACCGCCTCCACCAGTCCCAGTCCGAGAAAATTACTCAGCAGCGAGGCATTCCCGTAACTCAGGAAAGGCAGCGGAATTCCCGTAACCGGAGCCAAGCCAATGTTCATCCCAATATTTACGAAGACCTGGAAAATCAACATTGACAGTACGCCGATCGCCAGCAAAGAACCAAAATTATCGTTAGCAGTTTGAGCGATCGTCACCAAGCGGAAACAAATTAACCAGAACACAAACAGCACGCAAATGCAGCCAATAAACCCCAATTCTTCGCCAATAGCTGAAAAGATAAAGTCCGTATGCTGTTCGGGAATAAAGTTAAGCTGAGTTTGGGTTCCGTGAAATAAACCCCTGCCTTTGAGTTCCCCAGCCCCAATAGCAATCCGAGATTGAATCAAGTGATATCCGCTGCCTAAAGGGTCTTTCTCGGGGTTTAAAAACCCTGTCAGGCGCATTTTTTGATAATCCTTGAGCACATTCCAAAAAAGATGTCCGACGTGTCCCGAAACAACGTTCACCAACACAGCACCGAAAGTCCCCAACCAGGGCCAAGGCAGGGTTCGCCAAGCGATAATACCCGCAATAACTACCCAGGCTATCCAAATCGGTGTAGACAGGTTATTGAGGAGAACAGAGATTAGAGGAGAGAATAGCAATATTAGCCAGCCGGGATTGACATTACCCCAGTAAAACATCCCCATTGTGATCGCGCCGAACACCAACGAAGTACCTAAATTTGGTTCGGCAAAGATCAATCCCCAGGGTACAGCCATAATCGCCAGCATCCTCAACATATCCCGGACTGTGGGGACAGTCTTGTCGTGCAGGAGAGCTGCTAAAGTGACAATCATGCCTACTTTGGCAAATTCTGACGGTTGCAGGTAAAAGCCGCCGATGTTGATCCACCGCTGGGCCCCGAGCCCTGTAGTACCGATAAACCGCACTGCGATCAGAGACAAATTGATTAGTATGTAAATCGGCCATTTCCACTCAATCAGTATTTGGTAACGGCAGCGGGAAATGATGATGGCGAGGAACAAACCGACTGCCCCAGTTACCCAGTGCCGCCACCAGTCGATCAGCCCCTGGTTGATTTCGACGCTGCGGATCATGATTCCCCCGAAGATGGTGAGGGCGATGCAAGCGGCGAACAGCCAAGGGTCTGCTTCTTCCCAGGGTTTGAAGATGAATTTCCAGCGGTTTCTGACTTGTATTCTCTGCAACATGAGGATTTTAGATTTTAGATTTTAGATTTTAGATTATCGAGCCGATTTTCGGAAGTTGTGGATATAGTTCGGATTCAGAGTCTGCACCTTACTTGAGAAGCGTCGGTGTGAGTACCTCACATTATTCGGGGAGTTGCAGGGAGGTTCCGGGAACGGAAGAAGGAACGCCAAATCGGGTATCTGGGTATTCTATTTTTTTCTGGGCGCTTACTTAAATTTAGTTCGCGCACGTGGTCAGAAACCGGGTTTTTGTCGAGAAGACGCGCTACAACTCGCAGAAACCGCTAAAGACCCGGTTTCTTGGGTTTTGATTCGCAAGCCCTAGAATCGTCAGGCCGGTTCGTAAAGATACTCGAAGCCGTTCCCGTCGGGGTCTCTGCCGTAAAAAGATGCAGTACCGTCGCGGTGTTCGTGAATGCGGGTGACGGAAACACCATCGGCTTTGAGTTGTTCGTAGGCGGATTCCATTTCGGTACGATCGTCAAATACAAACCCAAAATGCGGCCCTGCTTGGTCGTAACTCGGACTCAACAGCGCCAATCCGTCCTCTCCTGCTTTCAAATAAGCCCAGTCTGCATCTTTCCAGACTAACTCCATACCCAAGTTGCGGTAGAATTCTGCTGACTTCTCTATGTCTTGCACGCAGACGGCTACGTGTCCCAATCGTTTTAGTTTCATATCTACAAAGTTTATTGTTGTTCTTTCATTTATTGTATCTATTTTCTGATTTGTTGCTCGATTAATTAGGTATTATTTCTGTTTTTTTTTTCTGTGCTAACTGTACTTTTTCTACTTGTTTGCTGGCGTCCATTTCGCTAAACAGTTGAATGGCGCGGTCAAAATTTTCTTGACTTTTCTCGCTGTTACCAAGTTTTTGTTCTGTCAGTGCTAGTTGATAGCAAGCTTCGGCTCGCTCTAATTTAGCGCTGGCTCGATCGAGTATTTCTATTGCTTCTGCATGGTGCTGCTGGGCTTGGTCAAATTCTCCCCGTTCTCGGTACAGCGCGGCGATACCGCTGAGAGCTTTGGCTTTGATGGTGGTGTACTGGTTTTGGTCGGCGATCGCGATCGCTTGGCGGTACAAGCTCAAAGCTTTCTCTGTCTCTCCCAGGTTTTGATAGGTGGCGGCGAGAAAAACTAACTTGTATCCCGTACCCACCAACTGACTGTTTTCGCGATCGGCATAAAGTTTTTCGGCGAGCTCTTCCGCCTCTTTTTTGGCTCCGACACAGGAGTTGAGGAAAGCTAACCCGACATCGATCGAATAGCTATTACTCCCGCTTTCGTCCCGCGAATTTTTCAGCTTGACAAATATCTCCATAGCTGATTCCAATTCCCGCATTTCTATTTGACAAAAACCTATATTAATTGCAGCGTTAACTTTCCAAAATTCCAGATTTGCTTGTTTGCCGTTTTCAGGTTCGCTGCTTTTCGCTATAATTTGCAAAGACTTAGTGGCTTTTATTTCTGATATTTGATGGCATTCTATGGCTTGATTGATTTCGCCTAAGATCCGATAACAAATCCCTAAAAGACTGTATAAACCGCTCAAATAATAATCAGAAGTCACATTGTTGACGATGCGAGTAGTTGCTGAAATTATTGGCTGCAAGAAACCTAATTTGTAGAGCGCTCTACCGAGCTTGTAATCTTTGGCAAACTGGATATTGATTTTTTTGATGATGACGCTAGCGGCCTGCTCGAAACAGCTAATTGCCACATAATGATAGCAAGCTTCAAAAGCTTTCAGCGCATCTTCTACAGTCTCTATATTTTCAACACTCTCGGTCCAGAACTCGGCTGCTTTGCGGTTTGCAGTTTCCCAGTCTCCGGGCGAGACCCGATCGACCGCTTCTTCCCGAATTGCTGGATGCAGCCAGTATTCGCCCTTCTGAGACTCGACTAGCGATCGGTGCAACAGCGATTTAATAATTTGTCGGCGTCCGGCTTCGGGCACGTCCCACAGCAAACACAAAAGTCCGTCAGTAGGGACTGTCGGCACGTCTTGATAGCGGTAACAGCCCAAGCGACAGAGGAGTTGATAGGCTTCCGAATTGAGTTCTTGCAGGCGGTTGAATTGACTCGTAACTAAATTTTTTAAGTCAGTTTCAAGGAGCGGATCTTCGCTGTTTTCCAGCCAGTAAGCCGCCATATCTCCGTCAAAATCTTCTCGAATCGTGCCGCAAATAATGCCCATTGCTTTAGCATTGCCGCCGTAAACTTTGTGCATTTCCTTGAGGGCGACATCATCTATATTGATATTGCGACAGCTAAAAAATTGCTGCCAAACTTCTACCTCTAATCCCGGAAGCAGGTAGTGTTCGACGGTTACGTCTGAATCGCACAGTCGATCGCGACTGGTAATCAGCGTTATCGACTGCACCGCTGCATCAGCCAAAACTCGCAACAGTTCC
>JAICRN010000309.1 GCA_025937335.1 Microcoleus sp. TY_ISSM_2_bin.22 | reverse complement strand
CTGTCCAGTTAGCAGTTCGTAGAATGAGACTCCTAGAGAGTAGAAATCTGTGCGGTAGTCAATGCCTCGATTCATTCGCCCGGTTTGTTCGGGAGATATGTAAGGTAAGGTGCCTTCGAGGATATGAGGATTTGGAATTTCTTGGGTTTCGCGCGGTAGCAGAGAGGCGATACTGAAGTCAATTAGTTTAACTTGCTTGCTGACCGGGTTAATTAGAATATTGGCAGGTTTGAGGTCTTTGTGGATAACGCGGTGGCGAGCGAGTCCGTCCAGGGCGCTGGCAATTTGAATCGCAATCGGAAGAAATTCGTTAATGGGTAAACTTTCTAGAGGTTCGCTACTTGCTGCTGCTAGGGTGGCGAGATAGCCTGTTAAGGAAATTCCGCCAAAGTCTTCCATGATCAAGGCATAGTGGTTGTGGTATCTCTCTAGGCTGTAGATTTTGACTGTGCCGGGGATATCTAAGTTTTTAGCTATGACGTATTGGTTGCGAAAGTGAACCAGTTCATTGAAGCTGGGAAAATCATTTCGCAGCAGTTTGATGGCGACAGGCTGCCCATCCCAAGAGCGCAGGCCGCGATAAACTAAAGTTCGATTACCTGCGTATATTTGCTCAGCGATCTCGTATCCGAGAAGATAATTTTTGAGGTCAGCCATATCTATTCCTACTGCTCCTGTCGAAATTGAATCTACTGAGATTTACTATCTACAAATACGTAAGTCTGATAAAATATTATTATGGTTGCTGTTCTCAATTCAAATCGTGTCGGTTCTTCCTCACGAGTCAGAAATCCTCTTTAAATGAGCGTTGATATTATTTTTAATCTAGCAAATACTGTCAGTGATTTTGTCAAAGCGAAAGCTATTTGCCAAATGTGCGATCGTCGCTGCCAGAGCCGTATTTGACTCACGGATTTGCTCCACGAGTTCCAGCACTAATTCTCCATCCAATTCCATCGCCGCTTGACGCAGAGCCGCTACCCACTCAGCAGGCATTTCTTTCCAAGTCTCAGCGGTTAGTTCCACTAGGGAGGTCTGCTCGTGGAGGAGGGAGGCTGGAACCTGCTCTCGATCTTCATAAACGTAAATTACCCCTAAATATTGAGCGATTTTTTCAAATAGCGCTCCCTCTTGAAATGGCTTGCTCAGAAAGTCATTGCAGCCGACAGAAAAGGCACCTTTGCGATCTTCATCAAAGGCATTAGCAGTGAGGGCAATAATCACAGTTGCCTCACCCTTAAGCTTGGCTCTAATCTGTTTAGTAGCTTCATATCCGTCCATAACTGGCATCCGCAAATCCATTAACACTAAGTGCGGCTCCCAGCTTTCCCACAAATCAACAGCTTCTTGACCGTTAACCGCTTCGCACACTTCAAAACCTAACTGTGTGAGCAACTTAACGAGTAATAGGCGATTTTCCCACTGATCTTCAACCACCAAAATGCGGTATAAAGGTTGCCCCGGCACTAAACCAATAACTCGCTGTATAGGCGGTTTAACTTGAACGTTAGCAGCATCGCCCTGGCTAATCGGAATGTTAAATTTAAAAGTCGTTCCCTTGCCCAATTGAGTGCTAACAGTGATTTTTCCCCCCATCAATTGCACGAAATTTTGGCTGATAGCTAAGCCAAGGCCAGTTCCTTTTTGAGAGTTGCGACCAGTTTGAGTTTGGACAAATGGTTTAAACAAGATTTCTAGCTCATCTGGTGCGATGCCAGGGCCGGTATCTTGTATTTCAAATAATAAGGTTAACTGTTGGCTGTGGGCTGATGATTGTTGGGAGGTAATCTGCAAATTTTCCATTTGTTTTATTCGCAAAGTCACACAACCTGTGCGGGTAAATTTGATTGCGTTGTCCAGCAAGTTAATCAAAACTTGGCGCAATTTTACTTCGTCGGCTTTTATGTATTGGGGAATTCCATTTGCTTTTTCAAAACTTAGTTGTAGTTGCTTGGATGAGGCTTTGAGTTGCAGGATTTGTTGAATTTCATTGAGTATATGCTGCAACTCAAAAGTATTTTCATGCAGAGTTAGACGACCTGACTCAATTTTAGTCATTTCCAAAATAGCGTTGATGAGGCTAAGCAAATGTTCGCCGCTGCGAGCAATAATTCCTAAATTTGCCTGCTGCACTTGATTGACCGATGAGTCGCGACTCATCATTTGAGTAAAGCCGAGAATAGCATTGAGAGGAGTCCGCAGTTCGTGGCTCATATTGGCTAAAAATTCGCTTTTGGCCCGGTTAGCTACTTCTGCTATATCTTTAGCTTCTTTTAGTTCTACGGTTCGTTCTTCAACGCGAAGTTCTAATTTTTGTGCTTGTTCTCGTAATTTTGTTTCTGATTCTTTGAGTTCTGATGTGCGTTCTTCAACTCGCTGTTCTAGGTCAGCATTAGTTTTTTCCAAGATGGTAAAAGATTCGCGCAACTGCTGTGCCATTTTGTTAAAATATTCCCCGAGAACTTCGAGTTCTTCTATACCTTTTACCTGCACATTTTTGTCTAACTCTCCAGTGGCGATCGCCCTAGAAGCGTCTCTTAAATGTAAAATTGGTAGTGTAATCCAGCGTGCAGTCAATATTCCCAAAATAGTAGCTAGCGCTAAGGCTCCAAAACACAATAAAATGGTGATATGAGTATTGGCATTAATTTGATCCATGAAATCGCTTTCAGGAACTACTACCACAATTAACCAGTCCAAACCATTGTTATACTGAAAGGGCATGATTTGGACAAATTGCCGCTGACCGCCTAGGGAAAAATCTAACTGATTAGCGCTACTAATTTGATTGAGGTTGCCAAATTTTTCTTTTAAATGCTCTGCTGTTAGCCGAATTAAATCATCTTCGCTATCTAAAGTATTTAAACGTTCCATCTTACCATTGCTGATAATAAATGGCTCTTTTACCGTTGAACTGGCTACTAAAAATCCCGAACGTTCCATAATGAATGTCTGTCCCGAACGGCCGATTTTTAAGCTGTGCAGGAAGTCGCTAATAAAAGAGAGGATAAAATTAGCAATTAATACGCCGCGCAGTTCGCCATTTTCTTCATAGACTGGGTGGGCGTAGGGGAGGGATAGGGTTTTCTGACCTGTAACTAATGGGAAAATTTCGTCCCATATTGGTTTGCCTAAGCGTACACTGTCTTTATACCAAGAACGGCTGAGTATGTTGTAGTTGGGGGTGACTTGTAATAGTTTTGTTTGATTGCCTTTGCTATCGGACTCGTAGAGATAAAGTTCATGCCGATGTTCCTTGGGTGCTATTTTAAGCAATACTTGACCATCAATTTGGCGTTCAACTGCAATGAACTCTCCGGTTTTGGTCGCAAAACCCATATTAGTCACAAAGTTAAATGCTTGAATTTGTTCCCAAAAATAGCGGTGTGCATTTGTGACTTCATCTGGATTTAAGTATCCCAGGCGCAGGGCATTGGCATTCAGTTGAGTGACGCGAGGGCCTGTGTCTAGGTAAGTTTTGAGTTGCTGTTCGATGCGGGCGGTAATTTCACTCCGCAACTGACTGGCAACTTGGTTAACTGCTTTTTGCCCGTTGCGTAAGGATAGCCAGCCTGTCAGACCTACGGCGGCAAAGATTTGCAGGACGAAAGGCAATACTAAAATCAGGCGCAGCGATACTTTTTTTTGAGAACGGTTTGATAAGAAAGTGGTTGCAGAGGTCTGTGACATTGATTGGTGTTAATCCTGAGGTAACGAGTTGGTTGGCTGAAAAATCTCAGTTGATTTAGTGAAATAAGGCTGAGAAAATAAATCTCTAATAGTTAGTGAAATTTTTGAGAAAGTAACTTGCTCGAACAAGTAATGCTACTTACGTGTTTTACCTAAAACCGTTATAATTATAGCTGACTAAAAATGCTGATGAGCCTTAACTTTTTTCCTAGCATTTGTAAAATTTTTTATTTTTTAGCAAGGCAGTTAGCAATCATTTGTAATAGATTACCGCGTTTAGAGATATTTGTAGTAGTTTTTAACTTTACTTTACACAGCGATACTAAAAAGTACAATTTTATCAAATTTACAGATCGACATCAATCTAATATACGTCTCAAAAAATTGACCTCTCTCGCGCTAAAAACATGACACTCCAGGCTGCTGAAAACGTTAAGGGCGGTCTAACTGACTATTACGTGAAGAAACCGGGTTTTTGCGTCCAAGACTGACTTATTGAGAATAGTGCAAGATGTGAGTTTAGTCGATCGACAAAAAGTGGGGTGTGGCAACGGGTATTTGAGGCGTTAGCCGAAGATGCGGACAAGGAATACGCGATGATTGACTCCACCACAGTCCGCGCCCACTTTTATCCAGTGCGAGCCCAAAAAAGGGGATGCAGACACCGAAGCGATTGGACGTAGCACTCGTCGGGTTGAGTACCAACATCCATGCGGTGGTGGATGGGTTGGCCAATCCCATCGGCTTCGACCTCACCTCACATCTGGAACCACTTCCCCCCGGACAAATGGCCTTCGACAAACCCACAGGTTTCAAACCCCAGCGTCGGCTTTGTTGTTTTCTCCTCGGCTGGGTGAGTCTCATGGCTACTTTACTCAACCATATTCCGATTTATGTTCATCGTTGGAATTCTTTCCTGGGCACTCAACAGGATGAATTTTATGCCTATAACTCCTTCTAGCTGTAACAAACTGACACCTGCCAGCCCCCACTCTCCTCATCTCTCCCCTTTTCCCGTTAAGCTTCTTTAAAGCACAGACCTTTGAGAATGAAGATTTGATGTAGATTTGGGCGATCGCGAATACCGGCTAACCACCGCTGTGATGATTTTGCTATGGTGGTCAAGATGGGTCGATCGAGCACAGCAGACAAAAGTGCAAAAATCTACAGTCCGCTAAGCGGTTTGCGCGATCGGACTTAGGTTTTAAGGATAAATTAGTTAATACACAATCCAACGTCGTTGACCAAAGGATTCAGCAAGCAATCCTCAAGGAGTAAAAATCATGGTTCAGATTCAAGAAATTTCTCAAGTATCTACTCTGCACGCACCTGCTGCACCCAATGGAATAGCGGCTACAGAATTGCGGCCTTGGGGTTCATTTACGACTCTAGAAGAAGGCCCCGGATATAAAATTAAGCGGATCGAAGTTAAGTCCGGACACCGCCTCAGCCTGCAAATGCACCACCACCGCAGCGAACACTGGATCGTGGTTTCTGGTACTGCCAAAGTTACTTGTGGCGAAACTGAACAAGTTTTGTTTACAAATCAGTCTACCTACGTTCCTCAGTGTATTTCTCACCGCCTGGAAAATCCGGGAGTTATCCCCCTGATTTTAATTGAGGTGCAGAATGGCGAATATCTCGGAGAAGATGATATTGTTCGCTTTCAAGACGATTATGCTCGTACTGAAAAGGCTAAGTAACTCAAGTTGCTAAAAATATAGAGGTAAGGTGCACGGCAGAAGTGCACCTTACATTCTGAGGGTGAGGTTCACTTCTGCCGTGCACCCTACATTCTCAAAACTCAACACTACTCCCAAATTACCAATTACCAATTACCAATTACCCATAATGATTCATCTGAGCAAAACAGCAGCAACAGAAGTAACGCGCCTCAAGTCGAAGCATCCCAACCCCAAGGCTTTATTTCGTCTGGGCGTGGAATCGAGCGGCTGCTCGGGTTTGTCTTATACAATGGCATTTGACGATGCGCCAGCCCCAGAAGACGCTGTATGCGAGTCCGAGGGAATTGAAGTTGCGATCGACCCCCAGCACTTAAAATATCTCAATGAGCTCACCTTGGATTATTCAGAAGACTTGATGGGCGGAGGTTTTCGATTTCACAATCCCAATGCCGCCCAAAGCTGTAGCTGCGGCAACTCCTTTTCTGCCAAGGAATAACCAACCTGTAGGTTGCGTCAGTTGCAGATAATTCTAAAATTTAAAATCGGCGTTGCTGATTCTGGCGTATGAATAAACTTTTCACTTGATGTTACAAAACTCACTCTACTTGGCTTATAGCCATTCCGAAAACTTGAATTCATACTTGTATTCAGCAACGCCAAATATTTTAATTGTCGCTTCAATCGGGCAACCTTGCCGTCATAGGTTTTCTGACGACCAGGATCAGACCGACTTGGTTTTTGATACAGATATTTTAAATTCGCGTCTTGTCGCAGTTTTCCAATGACATTCCACCCCAGGTTCACGACCCCATCCACCCCTTTCCGTTTGTTGTAGAAGCTATCAGCAACTACATATTCAACTCGTTTGGGTACATAGGTATGACAATAGGCTAGATGACCTAAATAGAAATCGACTCGATTCCCACAGACTTGATGCTCTATTTCGGCAGAATACAGCTCGGTCGGACAGGCCCGCTTCCGTAAGCTTTGCCGATAACGCATAGGCTGTATTCTGCTCTACATCGACCACTGCCACCACCGACCACTCCAATCCCGTCTCGACTTGACCACTCAAGCCGTTGTAAAACCTCACCTGATTGGGTGTATGACGACCACTTTTTTCCTGAAACGTCGCATCCACCACTAGGATTTGAACTCCTTCCCGAGAACCTTGGGTTTGAATCAAACAGACATCTCCGAAAACACTCAAAGCCTCTGTGTAGTTAAGTTCTAGGACGTAAATGCAATCATCGTAAATTAGCTAGTGTGTACGATGAAACCAGACTTTGAGATATTTATTGTTAATAATTATGCCAAAATATTGAGTGAGCTGTGTTAATTTTAATTTGACCATTTCCCGCTTTTTCTAATGGTAATATTAAAGATCCAATTCGCAACCTTACTATTCCACAAATCGTTAAAATTACTTGCTCATATTTTTTGGGTTTTAATCTAAATCTTTCTTGGG
>JAICRN010000224.1 GCA_025937335.1 Microcoleus sp. TY_ISSM_2_bin.22 | reverse complement strand
TTTTGCTTCGCCTCGGGCGAGAATTTTTCCGTCTACCAGCGGCGGATTGCTTTCGCGCAAATTCCGCACTACATACTCCTGCAATTCCCGATTAAAAAATATTTCAACGTGCAGACCCGATACGCTGGGATGCGACAATACTATATCGCACTTCGCCGGATCGCGCCCGAGCCTCACAGTTCCCGGATTTTTGCTCGGCTGTCCGTTTTTAATCGTGTGAGTTTGACGCACCCCAGCTTCTGTCCATACTAAAGTGAGCTGGTTTGTCATGATTGTATAGTTTGCTGAAAAATATAGAAAAATGTTAGCTGATTTATTTTGAGGACGGACTTCCTCACAAAAAAACTTCATTAGAATTATTGACGCAGACTCGATCGAAGTTCTGACAATATTATGTGGAGTTAAACAAAAAAACCTCGACTTCGAGGCTTTTAGGGATCGTATTCGCTTTTTTTGAGAGACTGACTCGCGCTTGCCAGGTTTTCTTTCCCGCAAAACTATTGACCCCTGTGCAGCTTTGTGAAAGATTTGCCGTTAAAGATTGAGCAGCGATTGCTAAAAAGTAATTGCTGTGGGGTTTTCAGATTTGCGAAGCTTTGGTGGACTACGGGCAGTTGTTGGAGGTTAGCCGATCGAACTACGTCTGGGAATTCGATCGCCCAACCTCCTCAAAGGCTCAGTGTCCTAATGCTCGAGCTCACTCTGCAACTGTCCAATCTTTAATTGCATGGCAAGCTTTGAGAGACTTATTCACTTTTGCGGCTTTTCCGACCGCCTTCGCGACCAATTTGAGCCATGTGTTCGCGATTTCTGCTGACAGCTTCGCCGCCTTTTTGGCCAGCTTCTCTGGCTTCTTCAGGGGTGAATTCGTGTGCAGTTCCTTTCTCGTGTGCAGCTTTTCCGCCTTTGCTAGCAATTGCGCGCTGTTTTTCTGCATCCATAGAAGCGAATCCGCGTTTGCTTTTCTCAGCCATGACTGTCTCCTTGTGTTTTTTCTGATTTTTTAGCTCGATCGCGCCTTCGCCTCCCACTGTCGTGGGTACTCCCACGAGCGTGGTGAGATATCCGACGGTAAATTATGAAACCTCATCTGACGAATGTAAGCTTTTGGTTTAACTCGCAGGATGACTATTTCATAGTTTACAAATGTGAACTAAAAATAGTTCACGCCCGGGCACTATTTTTATAGCCGCCAATGTTTAAGCAGGTTACTGTCTTTCAATCATTCTAGAAATCCCCCAACTTTTATACCTCTTTCTCAGGTATAGTCATTCTTTAGTTCGCTGGAAGGATGGAACCCAAAGCTGATTGGCGGTAGACTCAGAGGATTTTTCGACTTAAGGGCGACATCTCAAAAATTAAAAGTCCAAAGACGGATGCTTTTTTGGTCTTTTTGCTTTTTTTTTTGATGCCTTCGGCGCTTGCCAGTTATCCCTATGTTAGTTGGTCTGCCGATCGAGTTGTTTCTGGTAAGCGATATTTTGGGGCGCAGCGCAGGACGTACTCGATCGCACTTATCAAGTTTACCTTATGACCTATCGAAACATAAATCGGTTTTACCCCTGTTTGCGTCCTCAGCGCTGCCCCTACCGTCGATCCCTCATACAGCAAGGGTTGCCAACTGCCCCGGTCGAACCCGACTTCTGAATGTTCTCCAATAAATCGAGTTTTGGCAACTCCGATCGTGGCAATTCCTGTCAAAACCCCCAAATGGCACGCCAGACCGAACCTGCGGGGATGAGCAAGTCCTTGACCGTCGCACAATATCAAGTCTGGCCTCAAACTGATATTTTCTAAAGCATCGAGGACTGCAGGCACTTCTCGAAAAGACAGGAAACCCGGAATGTAAGGAAAAGTTGTAGGACTGCGAACCACAGCTTGCTGCTGCAACTGCAAGTCGGGAAAGCTCAGAATTGTGACAGCGGCCCGCGATAGGCCGTCTGCACTGTCGTAGCCGACATCTACGCCTGCGACGTACCGAACTGGCGACCGTTGATTTTCGGTAATTACCTCTGACCGAAGCTGTTCTTGAATGGCGATCGCCTCTTCAATTGTCTGCGGCCAAGGGTGTCGCTGCAACATTAGACATCTTTCTTCAACCGTTCTCATCTAAGTTTAACTTATTTTCGGCTATTTTTAAACTCAGATTTTTATCGTTTGTCGCTATAAATTCCCTACTTGGGCAACGAGTCTTTTTTTCTACTCGGGAGGGTTGAGTCAGGCGACCGCCGGCCTATTCTACATATAAAGTCTGTACATCGTAGGCTGAAATTCTATCTTTTGCTTGTGCTTGCACCAACCCCTAAAGGTTTTACCGGCACGCACCTCCCATTTACCATTAAAATTTACCCACACATTAGCTGTTCAATTCCGATATTTTCGCTCTCTAGAAAGCTTTCTCCCCCCCATGACATTTTATCGCTTGTCGGAGAGCGTTCGAGCTATTTATTTACTTTTTGTTTATCTAAAATTGTCCTCACTGTCAAGATAATTGAAACATTTATTCATCAATAATCTCAGCCAGGTACAAGTGCCATTGTTCCTACCAGAGCATCAATGCAACGGCAATCTATTATTTTTAATATTTAAGATGATCTCAAACTATCAACATATATGACTTTTATGAATAAAAAAAATGAATTTATGACTTGTTGCACCATTAACATGAAGTTATAATTTTAGATAAGAGCGAATAGAAAACTAACATCCAGTAAAACAACCTAGCTGAATTAACATATGAAAACCCTGCAAAGTGTTCGGTACAACCTAGCTCTCTACACCGTCGGTGGCATCGTCTTAATCATCGCCGCCTTAATTTTAAGACCTTTTGCCATCGTCGGCGCAGGGGAACGCGGCGTCATGATGCGCTTCGGCAAAGTTCAAGACGCGATTCTTGATGAAGGCATCCACCCGATTTTACCGATCGTCACCTCTGTAAAAACGCTCAGCGTGCGGGTACAAAAAACCGATTTGAAAGCAGATGCAGCATCCAAAGATTTGCAAAGCATTACTACAGATTTGGCAGTCAACTGGAATGTTGACCCCACCCAAGTCAATCAAGTTTTTCAACAGATAGGAGACGAAGAACAAATTGTTACGAGCATCCTGAGTCCGGCAATTTCTGAAGTTCTCAAAGCAGCAACTTCTAAAAAAACCGCCGAAGAAATTATCACTAAGCGCACGGAACTCAAAACAGAAATCGACAACAGCCTCAAAAAGCGTTTGGAACCTTATGGGGTCATCGTCAGAGATGTTTCCTTGATAAATTTTGGCTTTTCTCCAGAATTTAGCAAAGCCATCGAAGACAAACAGATAGCAGAACAAGAAGCCAAACAAGCAGAATTTACAGTTAAAAAAGCCACCCAAGATGCTCAAGCTGAAATAAACCGCGCTAAAGGTCAAGCCGAAGCTCAACGCTTGCAGAGGCAAACTTTAACTCCTCAAATTTTGCAGCAGCAAGCGATTGAAAAATGGAACGGCCAGTTTCCCACAGTAATGGGAGGAGGCGGAACTTTGCCGTTAATTAATATTGCGCCGCCGAGTTCTCAAGCAGCAACTCCTGCTAAATAAGCTGCTGCGGATCGTGATTGCCAGGGCGCGGGGAGAAGGGGAGAGGGGGAGAGAGTCTGAGGGGGATAAGAATTGAGGGTTTTTCACTGCGGAAGTCAAGATGTGGTTTTTTTAAATGCCGCACAGCAAGCGTAGAAAATACAAGTAACAACTAACGTGAAATCCAGCTTACTTAAATGCCGAGATACAATTTAGGTTGCGCGAGTCCTGAAAAACGTTAGAGTAAGAAACAACTCGGAAATTGTAAAGGTTTGCTTCAAAGTTCGGCTGATGGGAGATCGGGAGAACCAGTCAATTTCTAATTTAGGTGAAGTGGGGGGGGCAGACGATCGCCATACTGCGTCAGACGCAGTGTGGCTGCGCGATCGAGCCTTGGCAGCTACTAGCAGCGGCATTGTTATTGCTGACGCCAATGCACCCGACTGTCCCATAATTTATTGCAATCCGGCCTTTGAACGGATGACAGGTTACTGCGCCAGTGAAATCTTGGGGCGCAACTGCCGATTTTTGCAAGGCCCCGATACCGATCGAACTACTGTAGCTAACATTCGCGAGGCCTTGCGCCAAGGTCGAGAACTGCAGGTGACAATCAAAAATTACCGCAAAGACGGCACTGCTTTTTGGAACAAATTGTCGCTGTCTCCCGTGCGAGACGACAGCGGTAATTTGACTCACTTCGTCGGAGTTCAGTTCGACTTATCCGAACGCATAGGAGTGCAGGAAGCATTGCAGCAAGCTAACGACCAACTGCAAACGATTTTGGAAGCAGTTCCGGGAACAGTATCTTGGGTGAGCTCGGATTTGCGCTATTTGGGGGTTAACCAGCACTTAGCCAAACTGCACAATTTGCCGCCGTCGGCTTTTGTCGGTCAAGATATCGGTTTTCTGGGCGCTGGCTCGGATTTTCACTCTTTTGTCGCGGAGTTTTTTGCCGGCGACGCTACGGAAGCGGTTAAAGAACTCAGCGCTAAGGTGAAAACCGACGGCGGACAGTCGGCGGGACACTATTTGATTGTGGCTCAAAAGTACGATCGCGGCAAAGCAGCTTGTCTGGTGGGGATTGACATTACCGAGCGCAAGCGGGCAGAAGAAGCTCTGGTGCTGACTCGCAAGGCGCTGGAAAGTTCGAGCGACGCGATCGGCATCAGCGATGCTTTCGGCACTCACATTTATCAAAATCAAGCGTTTTCTCAGCTATTTGAATGGGAAACCGCACAGGAATTTAAACTCGCTGGAGGTATAGCGACAGTTTTTGCTGACTCCGCAGTCGCAAGCGAGGTACTCGATACCGTCGCCCAGGGTTATTCTTGGTCGGGTGAAGTTACTAACCGCACTAAAAGCGGCAAAATTTTGCAAGTGCTGCTGCGGGCAGATGCTATTAAAGACCGAACAGGGAAAATTATCGGTCTGATTTACATGAATACCGACATTACCGATCGCAAGCGCACGGAACAAGAACTGCGGCAAAGGGAGAAGCGCTTTCGATCGCTGATTGAAAATGCTAGAGACATTATTGTAATTCTCGACGAGAAAGGCTTTTGCCGGTATGTCTCTCCTTCCCAAGAGCGGATCTTGGGCTATCCGACGGCGGAAGTGCTCGGCAAATCTGTATTTGAGTTGATTCACCCCGACGAATTGCCGATGGTGGATCAAGTGTTCCAAGGTATCATCCAAATGCCAAGAGTGGGCCTGGGATTGGCAGAGTACCGAGTACAGCACAAGGACGGTTCCTGGTGCGTGTTGGAAGCGGTGGCGACGAATTTGCTCGAAGAACCTTCGGTGCGGGGAATAGTTGTCAACTGTCACGACGTGACTGAGCGCAAGGTGGCTGAAGACCAATTGTTGCACGATGCTTTGCACGACGCGCTGACGGAGTTGCCGAACCGCGCTTTGTTGACTGACAGGTTGGGACAAGCTTTTGCCCGCGCGCAACGGCATCCCAGCTATCAGTTTGCGGTGCTGTTTCTGGATTTGGACAGGTTTAAGGTGATTAATGACAGCCAGGGACACCGCACGGGCGATCGGCTGTTGGTGACTGTGGCTCGCCGTCTCTTGACTTGTTTGCGGCCAGGCGATACGGTGGCGCGTCTGGGGGGAGATGAGTTTGTGATTTTGCTGGAGGAAATTCACGGTGTCGATGAGGCGATCGCCCAAGCAAAGGAAATTCTCAAAACGATCGAACGACCGCTTTATTTGGAAGGTAATAAAGTTTTAATTACTGCTAGCATCGGCATTGCTTTAAGTACCGACAAATATCAGTGGCCGGGAGATATTTTGCGCGATGCTGATATTGCGATGTACCGGGCAAAAGCTCTCGGTAAAGCTCGCTACGAAGTATTTACCAGTGCGATGCACACTCGGGCTGTGGCTTTGATGCACTTGGAACACGATTTGCGGGAGTCGGTTGAAGAACTCAATTTGAACTATTCGATACTGGATTTTGGATGTGGGACGGCGGCAGAAAACTCGCCGATGGGCGAAATCGAACCCAAGTTGGAGCATCGGAAGTCGCAATTTGCTCCTTTTAAATTGGAATGTCCTTTTACTGTTTATTATCAGCCGATAGTTTGTTTAAAAAGCGGCTCAGTTATCGGATTTGAGGCATTGGTGCGCTGGCTGCACCCGGAACGGGGTTTAGTTTCTCCGATGGAATTTATTGCGATGGCCGAGGAAACAGGGTTAATTACGCCTTTGGGTTTGTGGGTTTTGAACGAAAGCTGCCGCCAAATTATTAAGTGGCAGAGTTTGAATTTACCTGTGGGAAATTCGCGGCTGACAGTTGCAGTAAATCTTTCCGCGAGGCAGTTTGCCCAACCGGAGTCGATCGAGCAAATTAAGCAAGTTTTGCAGGAAACGGGTGTTGATACTCGCTGTTTGAAGTTGGAGATTACTGAGAGTGTGGTGATGGAAGATGGGGAAGCGGCGGCGGCGATGCTTTCGCAGTTGAGAGACTTGGGGATCGATCTGTGCATTGATGATTTCGGGACTGGTTATTCGTCTCTGAGTTATTTGCACAAGTTCCCGATTAATATTTTGAAGGTCGATCGCTCTTTTGTCAGTCGCGTCGGAGAAACCGGCGAAAATTTGGAAATCGTGCGGGCGATCGTCATGCTGGCGCGCAGTTTGGGGATGGAGGTAGTGGCAGAAGGGGTCGAAACCGCCGTCCAATTGGCTCAAATGCGGGCGATCGGCTGCGAGTACGGTCAGGGGTACTTTTTCTCTAAACCTCTCGACAGCGAGGCAGCTACAGCTTTGTTGAACCGATCGCCCAAATGGTGAACTGAACTAAATATTTAACCGGATCAAATTGCTTGATTGTCAATAAGGGCGATCGAGCTTTTCGTACTCAATGCCTTGGGTGTTAAAATCAAAATTTAGTATAATAGCAAACTATAGAGATAGGAAAAAATATATGTCTCAATCTGTTGTGCCAGCAGTCGAAGAAAAACAGCTCGATACTTCGCCGACATTAACTTTTGAAGAATACCGATTTTATCACAGCAATGACGATGTAAAATACGAATTGTACAAAGGCAAATTAATACCGATGGCAACGGCTAGCGCATTACATACCAGCATCTGCGAATTTTGGGTTTATAAATTGCAGCGTTACCTAGCTGAACACAATCTCGATTTAGTCGTCAAAACTTCTGTAGGAGTGAGAACCGAAGAGGCGACATCTCGGATTCCCGATGTAGTTGTTTGCACAGAAAGTTTGTGGGAACAAGCTCTTGCCAGACCCGGTTCTGGCATCTTAGACTTGAGCGAAACACCTTTATTTGTAGTAGAAGTAGTGAGCCAAGATCGGCGAGCAGATTATGTACTTAAACGAACAGAATACGAACAGGCTAACGTGCCGGAATATGTGATTGTTGATCCGACACAAAACAGACAGCGGGTGCGAGTTATGGCATTTCCCGAAGGTGATGACGTTTATACACAGGTAGATTACTTGCCGGGTGAGGAAATGGTATCTGTAGTATTTCCCAATCTGAGATTATCAGTCAATGAAATTTTAGATCCGCCATTGGTAGAAGGGTTAATTAAGGCAGAACAAGCTCAATTGCAGAAAGCTGAAAGGTTGGCGGCGAGGTTGCGGGAGTTGGGGGTAGATCCTGATGCTGTGTAGGAAATTGGATGAAGTACGTGAAGCGAAGCTATCCCGCTCTTAATCGCCCTTGACGTATCTCAATCATCTAGCGGCAAGTCGCGCAGGAAATAAAAGCGATCGCGCCATAAATTATCTCCTTTAATTCGCCCTAAGTAACCCGTCAATGGCGAGGAAAGTTCTATTAAAATTTCGTGCATTTCTTCAATCTTCAATGGCTGAGGTGGATTGGAATTAGCATAATATGCCCCATGAAGAGTCTCAACTCCAGCATTTTCAACACCTGTGATTTCTAGACGATTTTTTACGATTTTGATGAGTTGCGATCGCACTTTAAGCTTTTCCCGCACATCGTCAATATAGCGATTAACCTTAGCATCGGCTTCCTCACCAAATGGCTGTTGTTCTAAACAAGGTTTTAACTGTAATAAATCGATCGAACCTGGTTGCTTAGCTTTCAATTCAACTAATCTTTGCAATGTTTCCGGGCGAATTACATTCATTTTACTACCAATAGCTGCTTGATTAGCTGGATTAGTTAAAGGCCCAGCCGCCAAAATAATTTTAACCGATCGATCGAACTTATCTTGACCCAAGTGAGTCAAGCCTAAATGAACCAATTGAGCGGTGACACTATTAGGTACACTTTCATGTTTGCTAG
>JAICRN010000717.1 GCA_025937335.1 Microcoleus sp. TY_ISSM_2_bin.22 | reverse complement strand
CTTTTGACCCTTTATGTCCTAGTTTGATCCCGGCGATGCCTTTGGTTTTAAATTGTTTTTTCCAATAACCAATAAAAAAATTACTTACACGCCATATCTTGCTGATTTCATGGTAGATATTACCTGAGATCACCATCCTTACAGCTATTGCTCGTTTTAGTTCTCACAGCATCGATATCGCTTTTAATGAAAGATTCTCTCATAAGCTATTTCTTTTTCCCTATCTTTTTGTTGTGACAGTTGTAAGTTATTCATTTTTTTACGGTCACAATCAAGTATTGCATATAATTGTATCACAGTCTTGATAATGATTTAGGATAGCTATATCGAGGGGTAGCTTGTATTAACCACCCGCCCTCAATCTATCCAAACTTTGTCAAGAATCGGAAAGCATCCAGTACGTGACTCGCACAAACGTAAGGCGAAGTATTGTAAAAAGCTTGCCAAGCCGCCGCTTTATCTTCGTCGTATTTATCGGCTCTTTCCGGGTATTTTCCTCGCCAATTCAGGCGCACTGCGTGGCCGACCAACACATCTAAAACGATGTATTCTTCTACTTGCAAGTTGGGGTTGCGCTGGGCAATTGCGGCCAACTCCATCAGTGCCTCAATATTGACTTGTCGGTATTCCGGTGCGACAATCTTATTCAGCAAATGCTCGATTTGTAGCGCAAAATTCTTTTCACCAGGTGTCATTTCCGATAATATAATATGGCTATCTAACCGATTGCGCCGCTCTAATTTGTCGCCAATTATCAAGCCTTTGCAGTGCCGCAGCAGTCCCCAAACACTCGGATAAAAATCCTTCGGTACGCGATTGACTGCACCTTCCATTTGTCGCTTCCGCCGCCATCCTCCCGCAGGCATTTGCGGTTCTTCGGAAACTGGCGCTACTACCCACTCAATATCTTTTTCCGGCTGTTTGACGCGCAGGGATTCTTGCTGTTTGAGGATTTGATTCATTTCCTCGTATTCTGTCAACACTTGGCGCAGGCGATTTTTGATTTCAAAGGGACTTAGCTGCATTAAATGTTCGTAAGCTTCATTCTGCGTCACTCCTAATTCGCGGGCTAATTCGCTTGTTAAAAGCAGAATAAAGTAGCTAACTCTCAGTGTCAGCAGACCTTTAAATAACTGCGGTTCTGCTTTAATTAGGACGCTGAGATAAATTAGAATTTCTTGGGTAAGAACTCGATCGCGAATGTCTTCTCCGCAGAATTGGCGAATTTTGTCCATCACTTCCGTGTAAGATCCCGGCCGCGAAATTATCGAATCTTCGCTGTAGGCTTTCCCCACAGCAATCTGTTTTTGCCGCACCAAAATGTCTGTCACCGCATCGGACAAGCTGATATCAACCTTGTCCAGCAAACCTGCGGCATGGCGGATGACTGCCCATTGGATTTTTGATTGCGAACTTTCTCCAGCTTTTGTATAAACTTCGTTTAGCAAATCCACAACTTTAACTGTTTGTTCTGCACCTCCAAATTCTGTATCAAAATTTAATCCTTTGAGGCGAACTAACGTGTGCAGCAACTCTATTTGTTCGTACAAATTTTCTGAATCGCGCAGGCTATTTAGCAAGAATTGAGTATTAGTTTCGCACTCTAATTTAAATTCTTGCGTGTGACCCAAAGGCCAAGTTTTTTCAGGATTGTAAGTTAGATAGCTGCGCGTTTCTACTGCACCTGTCACCGGAGATTCGGTAAATTCAAAATCGTGCATGAAATCAATTCTTTCGGTGCCAGCAGTCAGCATTAACTGCTTGAGATTTCCGAGTTTAACTGGCGTGTTGTTACAGTGTCCATCCCGGAATTCCTTCATTAATTCTAACAGCGCTTCCCGGCCGGTTTCCAGCATCGTGTGAGTTAGCATCAGCGTTACCATGGGGCGTCCCAACTGATACCAGTGGCGGTGAATGTGAGCTATTTCGCTTTTGATTTTAGATACTAGGAAATGGTAGTCTAGAGTTAGATAAAATTCTTGTCTGTCCAAAAATGAGGGGAGAAATACGATCGCCTCTTCGCGAATTTTAAACACCCGAGAAGTTGTTAAACTCCGCAAACGGCGCACGGGGCGGCCGGTTAAGCCTAATTGGTCGTTTCGTCCAATTTGCGTGTAAATAGCTGATAATTCTTTAGTCTGGCGGACTTGAATAGGTTCTACCTGTTTTGGGGTTTGTGCGGCAATGCCGTTAGCGGCTAATTCTGCTTGCAAATCTTCGTCTTCAGCTAACAGTGCGATTTGCACTAAAGGTTCTCTGTGTTGACCCACTGACAGGTGCCTTCCCAGCGGGTCGATGTCGCCAACTGCGATTAATCCTTCGTTCAGCAACTGACCGAGAAAATACAAACTTTGCGCCCAAACGAGGGGAATATTTTCATTGGGTAAGCGCTGCTGGCTGCGGGGATTTAGCTTCTCTGCTTCTATATTTTCGGCGGGGACATAGTACAATTCGGGTAACAGTGGCAAACCAGAGCGATCGACTGCCAGAGATTCCAAACGCTGCTGGTACTCTTGCACTTGAGCTTGATTTCCCTGAAATATACCGTCCAAAAATAAATAAGTAAAAAATAGCGGCCACTCGCATTCAATGTGCTCGAACTGCTTTAATTCTGTGGGTTCGTAGTGCAGGCGATCGGCATCTTCCAAAACAGTTTGGTGTCCGTCCCGCAGAAATCGCTTGCAGCCGTAATTTCCTTGCAATTTGTCAATAATCTTATTTCGAGTCCGTTCTATTAATTCTCGGTCTTCCACAGCAAAAGCCGGAAAACTAATCACGCTCAATAAAGCCGCATCTACTTCTTTTG
>JAICRN010000188.1 GCA_025937335.1 Microcoleus sp. TY_ISSM_2_bin.22 | reverse complement strand
GAGGATTTTCGATTTTCGATTTTCGATTTTCGATTGACTTGCGCGAGATCAATGCTCTTTCTTGAGGATTTTCGATTTTCGATTTTCGATTTTCGATTGACTTGCGCGAGATCAATGCTCTTTCTTGAGGATTTTCGATTTTCGATTTTGGATTGATTCCACGGATAAATCACGTGGCGGGTACCACCTTTGAAATTCTTGGTCATTTGAAGGCAGAAGACAGCGGCGCCTCAAGCCCAGAAAAATTATCATATCTTTAGGTTTGAGAACTTGCACAGCACCTAATTATGCAGGGTGCTCTTCTGCCGCGCACCTTACCCACATAAGTAGCACGTCAAACCATTTTTTGCCTTAGTCCTATTGGCTAAGGTCTAGCGGTCAAAGCTAAGTTATCGCAGACAGTGGGTTTATTTTAAGCCCCGACTTATTTCTGCCTTCAGAGGTAGCTAAGATATTCAATCTTTAGGTTATTATTAAGCCGGCGCACAATAAAAAAAATGAAAAATATCCATTACTCAGTCCCTCCCTTGCAGTTTCGCACTGAAAATAAGCCGATTTTCCATTTTTCAGTTTCCATTTTCAATTATTGATTATGGAGTTCGATCGCATTAAATTTTACGTTGAAAACGCTAAAGTATCCCGCGACTGGTTTGTCGGCCAGTTAGGCTTTCAATCAACAGCAGGTTATGCCAACAGCCACACTCACACTGAAGCTGTCAGCAGCGGCAACGTATGTTTTATTTTATCTTCGCCCCTGACACCCGCTAGTCCCGCGGCTCGTTGGTTGAAGTTTCATCCTCCAGGGATTGCCGATGTGGGTTTTCGGGTAAAAAATATCGAATTAGCAGTAGCTAGAGCGGCTGCTGAAGGCGCTAAAATCCTAGAACCGATTCACGAAGACCTAAACCCAGCAGGCTATTTTAAGCGGGCAAGAATCGCTGGTTGGGGAGATTTAAGCCATACGCTCGTTGAGCGGCGAATTGGCGAGAATTCAGCGCTGCAGGCTTCTCCTAAGCTGCCGCTGTTTACCCGGATCGACCACGTAGTGTTAAATGTTGAATCGGGCGATTTGTCAAGTGCTGTTAGTTGGTATCAAAAAATATTAGGTTTTCGACCCCAGCAAAATTTTGACATTCAAACTGAGAAATCGGCTTTGCGAAGCCAAGTTATGGTGCACGCTGAAGGTGGGGTGCAATTTCCTATTAATGAACCGGCATCAGCTAATTCTCAAATTCAAGAGTTTTTGAGTGCAAATCGGGGGCCGGGAATTCAGCACATGGCTTTGCAAACTACTGATATCGTGGGTGTGGTTGCCGATTTGCGATCGTGCGGTTTGCCTTTTCTACCAGTTCCTCCCACATACTACTCTGAATTATTGCAGCAGCGGCAAAACTATTTGCCCGCAGATTGGCAAGCAATTGCAGCTTGTCAAGTTTTAGCAGATTGGCAAGAAGATACTCCTGCAGCGATGCTGCTGCAAATCTTTACCCAGCCAATTTTTGCAGAACCGACTTTCTTTTTCGAGATTATTGAGCGCCGAGTTAGTTTAGTTGACGGCAAACAGGTGCAAGCTGGAGGTTTTGGGGCGGGGAATTTTCGAGCTTTGTTTGAGGCAATTGAACGGGAACAAATGAAGAGGGGAAGTTTGATCGATGATTGATAAAACTTCCACTTTTTAGGTCATACAGGGTTGTCGAGCAGCACTGCGATATCTTTCCACCCGTAGGCAATTTCTTTGAGTTCAACGCCTGCTCTAATTGTTTGCACTTCGTCCACTTTTTCACCTCCTAAAAATTCATAAAACCTACAGGCTGAATTGTCTCCTAGTACCCAAACCAGCATCGAGTTCAAACTTAATTCTGCCAATTTTGTGGCAACTGTTCTCACGAGTTGCCGTCCGATTCCTTGACGCTGATATTCCTCCAAAATATAGATGGCAAATAATTCTCCTTTATATACATATTTGCCGGTGCGCTCGCAACCACCCGCAGCAAAACCCACAATTTGTCCCGAGTCATTCTCAGCAACGCAGACAAAAACCCCGGTATTTTTGACGTTGGCCAGGATTTCTTGCCAACGGCTTTCTCCTTTTTCATAGGAGAGTTGCGCGAGGTAATCTGTCGGTACAATTTTTCGGTAAGCTGTCCGCCAAGTATCTAGATTCACCCGTGCGATTGCAGGTGCGTCAGCGATGTTAGCTTCTCTCACAATCATCAGAAAATACTCCTTTACCCCCCTGAAATTCTCTGTTTAAGTCTAGGCAAACTATGCGATCGCGCCCTTCTAGCTTAGCTCGATAAAGCGCTCGATCCGCCTCTCGAATTAAGCCCTCAATGGATAAACCACCAGAAGGCACAGCACTAGCGAGTCCCATACTGAGAGTTATAAACTTACTTACCTTGGAAGCAGCGTGAAAAATTGCCGCAGCTTTCAAATCGCTGCGAATTGATTCAGCTACCCGCTTTGCTCCTTTCATATCAGTTCGCGGCAAAATTACCGCAAATTCTTCGCCGCCGTAGCGGGCAGCTAAATCTCCCCCACGCTGAGCGTTGCTAGCTAAAATCTGCGCCACTTTTTTTAAACATTCGTCGCCTCCTTGATGCCCGTAACGATCGTTGTAAAGTTTGAAAAAATCGATATCGCACAAAATTAAAGACAGGGGTTCTTTTTCTCGCTGCATCGACTGCCATTCTAACTCCAATGTTTTGTCAAAACACCGACGGTTGGGAATTTGAGTCAATCCGTCCATCGAAGCGAGCCGCTGCAATTCCATGTTAGCTGCTTCTAATTCTAATTTGGCTTTTTCTAAAGCTAAATTTTGCCGCGCTAATTCTTCACTTTGCCGTTTTTCTTTTTCGTACAGCAATCGGATTGAAGCTTCAGCTTTTTGCAATTCTTGCTCTGCAAATTTGCGCTTGACAAACTCGCCTAATTGAGAACCTAAACCAGCTATTATCTGAAGTAACTCTCGATCCGGTGGCAGTTCTTCCCGGCAAAAAAAAGTCATTACTCCTACAACTTGACTCCTAGCGTGAATGGGAAAACCGAATCCCGATCGCAGTCCCGCTTCCTTTGCCAAGCGCGATCGCGCGAAATAGCGATCGCCCGCAATATCAGTAATCCACTCCGGAGAACCGCTCCTGGAAACCGTTCCCGGCAAACCCTCACCCGAAGGCAAAGTAATCTGCGGGTCATTTTCGGCAAACTCGCTAACTTCTTCCGCTGGCTGCCAAACTGCCGCCCGCCGCCAACAAGGAGTTTCCTCGATCGGACAGCAAAGTGGCAGACACCAAAGCGGCTGTTTTTCGGATTTTATGTTCGCACTCAATCTAGTTTCTTTCTCCTCCTCTGCGGGCGTCCACAGTTCGCCAATATCCCACCCAAAACTTTGGCAAATAGCTTGCAAAATTCTCGGAGTTGCGCTATCTAGAGAACTTGATTCTGACAGGATATGAGTAACAGCATACTGTGCTTCTTGACAATTTTTTATGCGCTGTTGCTTGGTAATGTCTTTGCCGATATAAACAAAATCTTGTAGAACCTCGCTATCTGGATACTTGCTTCCTATGCTTGTCTTGAAAGTAGAGCATGAAAACGCGACAATCAGCTTTAAACCTATTTTCGTTTGGCAAGCTACTTTTACTTGAGGCCAATATTCTGTTTTAAGTGCAGGAGGTAGCTGGCTGACTTTGCGCAACAATTCTTCGTCAGTCGTAATCATAGATATGGATTTGCCGATTAATTCCGCTTCTGTATATCCAAATAATTGCTGTGCAGCTTGATTCACTTTTTTAATTTTTCCCGATGTTGATGTTACTAACAAAACATCGCCTAGGGAATTAATAATTTTGTCAATATAATCTCCTGCCGCAGCTAAGTAATCGACTTTAATACTGTTTTCGTGGGCAGCCTGAACCATGATTTGCTGAGCTAAAATGCTATCTGTCACATCTTCGCATAAAATAATCAATCTGTCGCCATTGGCTTGTCCCTTATAGCCAAAGATGTACAAATTTAGATATAAATAAGATCCATCTTTGAGAACTCTGGTAATTGATTTTAACTGAAAGTCTTGCTCTCGTTCTTCAATAATGCCTTCCAGGATTCCTTCAATTCCAATCAGTTCAGGAAAGATCTCGCGCACGTCTGTTCCTTCCGCTACTTTTTCATGAATATAGCCAAAATCTTGCACTTTCAAAGATACTTCTTTAATCTTAAGTTCCCGATCCACTGCGAGGTATTCCATCCTGCGTAAGGATAACAGCTTATCAAGAAGAATATTAATACTTCTTGGGCTGCTCTCTAGAGTTAATGTTGGAAGTATTTCGTTATTGTAGAGCATCACTCTCCAAGGTTAGCAGGTAAAGTTAGTTGTTGTTTGGCTGCTATTTCTCATGGAAATTTTTATCCTGGCGGATGCCACTACCTGTTACCGCTGGCTAATTTATGGAAACAGTGTACTTTGGATTCTCCAAACAGTTTTTTGCTTATTTAACAGTTGGCAAAATATTAATTTTACCAACTTTTTTCTGAGAAAGCGCAGTCAAAATCAATCTCAATTGAGGTTGAGATTTATGAACAATACGTAGCGGTTTGCACTATTTGTGCCGCAGATCTTAATTTTAAATTCCCCGATATGGGTTACAACCGCTAAAGTTGAGGAGCGGCACAGTTTAATTCAAGTGTTTCCTTTAATTAGGACAATTCCTATAGACCTTACCTCCCCGGGGTGTTTGTGTCAATTCTTTTAAAGAAAGTGTTACTTTTAAATGATATAATATCGAACAATTTGTATAAAAGCTTAAAAATATTCTGCTAAATGCTGAGACTAATTACCGACTTTGATGGCCCGATCATGGACGTGTCCGATCGCTACTACCGAGTTTATCTGCAGTGTCTGGCAGAGACTCAACGTGAGGGGCAACCTGTGCGCCAATTGGCGAAAGCCGAGTTTTGGGATATGAAACGCGCGCGCGTTCCCGAAACAGAAATCGGCATCCTGTCAGGATTAGACGCAGCCCAAGCCCGCGATTTTGCCCAGAAACGCCGTCAAACCGTTCACACCCTACCCTACATGATTTACGATCGACCAGCCCCTACCGCCGTTGAAACCCTCGAAAAGGTGCAGCGCGCTGGAGTAGACTTAACGGTAATGACCATGCGCCGCGTCAGGGAACTAGACGAAGCCTTCAACCGCTGCAATTTAGGGCAATTTTTCCCTGAAAACCGCCGCTATTGCCTCCCCAACGATTACGTCAAAACCGGGGATGTCAAAGATAAGCCCCTGTTGATGGCAAAAGCCCTCGCCGAACTGCCCCCTGCTTCTGACCTTTGGATGGTGGGGGATACCGAGGCAGACATTATATCAGCAAAAACGCACGGTGTCAAGGTAATAGGTGTTTTGTGCGGAATTCGCGATCGCACCCAACTAGAAATGCACCAACCGGATTTAATTGCCAACAATTTGAGCGAAGCAGTTGAGATTATTTTAGGTCGCCAAAATTAGTCATTAGTAATTAGTAATTAGTCATTAGTTATTAATTTTTAGCTGACGTTATTTGTCCGAGGTCTTGATTTCACAGTTATTAGTTGTGGGCTGCTGACTAATGACTAATAATTACTAATGACTGCTGACTAATAACTCCTGACTAATGAATGCTAACTATCGCAGAAAACCGCTGACCAGCCACAGAATTAAAAACGTAAACAAAGCAATAAATTTCTCTGTTGTTATAAATGCCGGACTGACCAAAGAACCCAACAAGCCTCCCAGCACCAAGCCTATAACTAAGCCAGCGACAGTCAGCAACACGGCCCGACCAAATTTTTGTTCCTTGCGATTAACAAAATAAAGACAACAGCCGACCCCAAGAGCCAGAGTCAACTGTAGTAAAGAATCATTAGCCGCCGGATAAATACTCAGTCCGCCCAACCCCGCATACACCCCTGCAGGCCACAAAATGTCCGCTCGACTAGGAGTATCAATTAACCGTTGCAACCAAGCTGGGCTGCCACTGGGAGGAGAGGGAGTAAAGCTTGCGGGTGCGGGAGTCAGCCGCTCAGGAAAGCGGATGCGTTCGGGGACTTTTATTTTACCTTCCTGTCGCTGCCGCAGGCGATCCATGAGGATCGCATCGTAAGCTGCTTCGATCGATTCCAAACGTTTCTTGTCACCGCTGTAATGCTCAGCTAGGCGCGTGCGGGCCTCTTGCACTTCATCAAAGGAAGCATCTTCATCGACTTCAAGCAGTTGATAGGGAGTTGGCTCACTCATTGTAATAACCCGCTGAAGACTCTCGTTATAGAGTAATCTTAACAAGAGAGGAAAGCGGGGCGGGGGCTTGGGCCGCTTTCCCAAAAGTTTTGCTGCTAGTTTTTGGTGCTTTAAAACAGGAACCAGCAAACCTTAGGAAGGTAGAAGATAGAAGGCATTTGGCATTGGGAAATACAAAATAATGAATCCAAAGATTTTTATTTTTATCTTTGCCGTCTAAAATTTTACCTTCTGCCAAATGCCCTCATAAGGAACTTGTCCCGCCGGCGCTCACAATTCCCGACCACTGGACTTTTTTAAGTCGATCGCGGCGGTAGGAAAAAAAGCGAGCCGAGTCAGAATAAGTACAGAAAGGAGCGATCGCCACTTGAGAAAGATCGATTCCCAACTGCTGCAATTGCAGAGCATTGCAGAGGCGAACATCAAAGCGTACCTTTCCCGGTTCTGGATCGGCCAAGACAGGCGTTTCCGGGAGTTGGTGCAAAAACTCGCAGATGCCGTCGGCTGTCGCACTAACGGCACTCTTAGGAGCAATGGTGGCTCCCAGTTCCGCTGCTACTTCCACAGATACCTGGTAAACCTTTCCAGCGATCGCCGGCCCCATAGCAATCTTCAGATTTTCTAGTTGACTGCCTTGTGCCACAAGTTGAGCGATCGCCTCTGGTAATATCTTAGCAGCAGTCCCGCGCCAACCCGCGTGAACTGCAGCAACCAGTCCGGTGCGATCGTCAGCAATCAACACCGGTACGCAGTCGGCCGAGCAAACCCACAGCGCCTCCAATTCTCGACCGGCAACCAAGCCATCAGCCTCAGCATAGCTTGGGGCAGCGGTTTCCGAGTCCGGAGCCACAACTGGGGACAACTCAGTGGTTTTGAGTACCGCATTGCCGTGTACCTGTTGGAGTCGGTAAACCTTAGCTCCAGGTGCGAGAACTTCCGTCAGATCGATCGGTCCGCGGGGCGAGAAATCGCGAGTAAAAAAGCCGTGAGACCACCGGTCGAGCAAGCTGCAAGTCAGATATGGCAAGCCTTCCCTGCTCTGCCACTGCCAACTGATACTCTCACGTTGTCCGACCCATTCAGAGTCAGGAAAATTTGTCAAGCGATCGCCAGCTACAGTCATGAAACCTATCCTTACCCAAGCGAATCATTTAGCTTGTATTCTAAACAATCAACAATTTTGTCCGCGAAGTTTAAAGGCAGCGGCAGCTTTCAGGAAAAAATCGCGATGACTCAGCAGTTTGAGGACGATCGACTGCGCCGAAATTTTGCATGACCCGATAAATACAGGCAACAAATTAACATAGACGAACCCCAAAGCGCTATCATCAGTGTGGCCCTCACAGGTTCCTAGGCAAGTGCACTCGGGAGCAAAAAAACCGGATATCGATCGCGACTGAATGTGCAAGGCCTTAGAGCTTGTTCTATGCACAAAAAAAATTGCCTCAAGCCCGGTAGAATCAGTAAGGCCTGTATAAAAGACAAGGATTGCCATACATTCGATCCTGACTTCGAGATCCTTGCGCCCCCTGTTGAGTTGGGAAAAAAAATCGTGAAACCAGTTCCAGACAAGCAAATAACAGCCCCTTTGAACACCAAACAGCAAAAAAAGAACCCTAAAGGCACCCGGACTCGATCGCGCCTTTTGTCCGATCGCTCACTGCTGGTGGGACTGGGTTGCCTTGCCAGTCTGGGACTGCTCAGCAAAGGCATAGTGTGGGCTCAAGCCGAAACTCCGCCAGCAGAACAAGCCGTCCCCGGCGCAGCAGACCTCCAGCCATTATTTGAAGCTCCTCTCCCGCCCCCGGAACCAGAATTCAGCCAAGTGGAGCCAGAACCCTACCCTGAACCGCAGGCAGAAGTTCCGCCGTCCGAGCCTTTCGATGCCGCACCGCCCAGTGAGCCGGAGTACGCCAGCGAACCACCTCCCACCCAATATTATCTGCCAGAGCCCGAGCTGATTCCCCTGCCAGAAGCGACGGCTCAGGAGCCGCCTTTTGAAGCGCCAGTTAACCCAGCCCACGCTGAAATCGACCAAACAGACTACAGCATTGGCGCTACCAGCGAGTACCAAGAGTACGAAGCGCCAACCAGCATAGAGTTTGCAGAACGATCGAGCGGCTGCGAAGGAGGAGGCGGTTGGTGCGCGCCTCCTCCTGTTTCCGAGCCAGTGACGGCAGATGCCGGAGAACCCAACTACAGCCCGGAAACTCCGATCGCAGACGACGGCTATATTGCAGCCCCTCCTCCTCGAAATCTGCCAGAAAGCATTCCAGACAATGTTCGGGAAACTGTGGCAGGAAATAGTAGCGGGAATCCTGTCAGTAAAATCGGTCAAGCCGTTCAACAAATAGGCAGCCAGGTTTGGGGGGGTTCTAACCCGCCGGAATCTGCTTACGCACCCCCGCGCTACTCCGCTAACCCCGGATACTCCGCAGACGCTGGATACTCCGCAGACGCTGGATACTCCGCAGACGCTGGATACTCGGCAAACATCGGCTACTCCGCAGACGCTGGATACTCCGCAGACGCTGGGTATTATGCCGGATCTGCATCTTACGGCGGCGGCGCTCCAGCGCCCAGCATGGGACTCGGGCCGGTTCAAGTCG
>JAICRN010000742.1 GCA_025937335.1 Microcoleus sp. TY_ISSM_2_bin.22 | reverse complement strand
ATAATTATCAAAAATATAGGCGAACCCGGTTCTACACAATTTAACATCATACAAGTCCGAATCAAACGGACATGACATGAATTGACACACACTCAATAGTTAATCCGTGTATTCATGTTCATCCGTCTAGTGATTCCTGATTCCTTCTACTTAATTGGAATTTCGATGATAAATTCGGTGCCTTTACCTGGTTCCGAGAGGCACTGCAATTTGCCGTTGTGTTTTTCAACGACAATTTGGTGCGAAATTGATAAACCTAAACCTGTGCCTTTACCTACTGGTTTTGTGGTAAAAAACGGGTCAAATAAACGCACGATCTGATCTTCGGGAATGCCAGGACCGTTGTCTTTGATCCGAATAAAAATGCTATTCTTATCAATCGTTTCAGTTTGAATCGTAATTGTAGGAAAGATAGTATCGGCTGTATTTTTTGCTTGGCTGCTGCTTTCTTCCAAGGCGTCGATCGCATTAGCCAATAGATTCATAAAAACCTGATTTAACAGTCCGGGATGGCATTGTATTTGCGGCAGTTCTCCGTATTTTTTAATCACTTCAATGCCCTGCCAGTTTGCCTTGGCTTTCAGCCTGCTGTTCAACATTAACAAGGTACTTTCTAAACCTTCGTGAATGTCGGCAGTCTTGATTTTCGCTTCGTCCGCCCGCGAGAAATTGCGCAGAGTTTGAATAATTTCTACAATTCGCTCGCATCCTATCTGCATCGAATTGAGCAATTTTGGCAGGTCTTCTGCGAGAAATTCTAAGTCTATATCATCGGCTTGTTGCTGAATTTTGGCGGGGGGATTTGGGTACTCTTCTCGATATACTTGGACTATTTCTAACAAGTCGAGAACGTAGCCTCGGACGTGGCAGAGGTTGCCAGCGACAAAGCCAACTGGGTTGTTAATTTCGTGGGCAATTCCTGCTAGCACTTGTCCGAGGGAAGACATTTTTTCGGTTTGTACTAACTGCATTTGAGTTTGCTGCAATTCGCGCAAAGCTGTTTGCAATTCCTGAGATTTTTGCCGATCGCGATCGGCGGCGGCAGCCCGTTCTTCCTCAACTCCGATCGCCCCGGCAATAATTCCGATCAGCTTGCAGTCGGCTTCTGTGGGCGCGATCGACTCAGTGTAGAGAACGCACATCGCACCCACGTAATTGTCGCCCAGCCGCACTGCTTGTCCCAGATAGCTGCGCAGTTGGTAGCGGATGACAGCGGGATCGGTTTGGCCGTAGATCGTGTTCTGCAAGTCAGGAATAGCCACAGCCCGATCGCTTCCTTTGCTGCATACGTCGGTGCAGATGTGCCCCTCGGCGCGATCGACCAGCGGGTAGTCGGGCGGCGCTTGCCAAGTCGCGATCGCGCGCAGCAGACCGCCGCCGACGCGGCTGTAGATGGCGCAGCTTCCGCCCAAAAGTTCGCCTGCTAAGGATGTCAGCCGCTGGATGTTCTGGCCCGCGTCGGTGGTGAATCCCAAAAAGCACTCGTTGATTTTGCTGAGGCGGTACTCTGCTTGCCTGCGCGCCGTCATGTCGCGGGAGTTGATCACAATTCCGCTGACAGCAGGGTCTGCTAGCAAGTTGATGCCGACGCCTTCGAGAAAACACCAAGAACCGTCAGCGCGCCGGAACCGACCTTCTAAGGCGATCGGATCGGCTGGATTTGCAATCAGTTTTTGACCGTCGGACATCAACGAGGGAATGTCGTCAGGGTGGATGAAATCTAGGGCAATTTGACCGGCGAGTTCCTCTGGTTCGTAGCCCAAAACTGTTTCTACAGAAGGGCTTTCGTAAACAATGCGACCGCTGGCGTCGAGAATAGTAATGATGTCGGAACTGTTGAGAATCAGCGATCGCCATTTAGCCTCATTTTGCAATAAAGCTGACTCGGCTTGTTTGCGATCGGTAATATCCTCTACCATTTCCAAAATAAACTGCGGCGTTCCCTGACTGCTGTCGATCGCAGAAGCGCTGAGGCGTCCCCACCTGATGCTGCCGTCTTGGCGGAGGTAGCGCTTTTCTATTTGGTAAGCTTCGCGCGATCCCATCCCCAACTGTTGGCGCAACTCGCGATCGGCTGGTGCGTCTTCCGGGTGCGCGCAGTCGTCGAGGCCCGCACCCCGCAGTTCGGCTTCCGATCGCCCCAGCATAGCTTGAAATGCCGGATTAGTGGCGATCGCAACACCTTCGAGGGTAGCGACTACCATGCCGATCGCAGCGCGTTCAAAAATTGCCCGAAACCGCTGTTCGCTGTCTCGCAAAGCTGCATCCGCTGCCACTTCCTGGGTGATGTCCCGCCCCGCCACTGCCAAACCTTTGCGCGAACCGTCGGGGTTGAACAGCGGCACTTTCCGCACTTCAAACAAATTGCTGCCGCCTGTGGGCAAGGGGACAATTTGGCGGCTGGAGGTAAGAGTGCCTGCTTGCCAGGTGGTTTCGTCGGTTTCCTGCCAAGTTAGCAGGATTTCTCTGACTCTCGGATCGGCGGCGGCAGCGAGTTCGGCAGTAGTTTTGCCCTGGTAGTCTGCGGTTTCCCAGCCCAAAAGTTGGAGGGCGCAGTCGTTGGCAATCAGCCAGCGCCCCTCGCTGTCTGTGAGGTTGATCGCGTCGGGCACGGCGT
>JAICRN010000221.1 GCA_025937335.1 Microcoleus sp. TY_ISSM_2_bin.22 | reverse complement strand
TAGTGCGACATATAACCACAAATAAATAAAATTAACTTGCACTTTTTCTTGCGGTTTTCTTCCGATACCAGCTAACTTGCTTATTTGAATTGTATGCAACCATTTCACTTTAATTTTTACTACAAAATTGCACTTGTTTCCACTGTTTTACAAAAGCTCTCACTCTTGCTCAGACTGCTTTTAATTAGAGATGACAGTTTTTTTTTAATCTTCTACTGCCCGCAACTTTTCTGTTTTTTACTCAGGGGATGCGGGACTTTTAATTTTCCTCCATCGCCTATATATTGCCCACTTATGTACTGTCCGATATGCCACTTTTACTTCACAGCAGCTTGTCAACCATTGATGTAATTCTTTGTAGATACTGAATCCTTCTGACTCTTGCAATTGGTTTGATAATCTCTCTACAATTTCAGGATTCATTATTCTTGGTCTTCGTGAACGGGGTTTCTGAAATAATAATTTTTCTATTCCCCCCGCAAGGGTAGCTAGACAACCATTTTTGTATTGTGCTACGATGTTTCCCGTGAGCCGCACAGCAGCCGATAATACGGTTTCTACCGTTTGGGTCTTGAGCCAATACAGGACTTGCAGTTTTTCGTGGCGAGTCGCATCTTTCTCTTTCCTCAGAAGAGCTTTCAGTTCTGATTTTGTTGCCCGAATTTCAATTTTGGCACAGGCCTGACATTTTTCTTCCTTATATTTCGCTACTAATTCACAAAAAGGACACCTAGTAACTTTAGCACTATTTTAGGAAATTAGTATAATACCACATAAATGAACGGGAGACAGCGCGAGCGGTCGCACAAATTTTGGAGCCAGACAATTTATAGTGCATTATAGACGAGCGTTTAATCAATAAATAGGATGTCACGTATGCAAGTTAATTCAAATAACTCAGAACAACTAGGAAAAACACAGGATTTATAATTTCTAGAACCTATTACCAAGCGTTATTTGATGGTGATTAACGTCAGATCCACCTGCGATGCAAAAGGTGACAGGTATCTCGATCCGATGCGGGCAAAAGACCTAACGGAACACTTCAGGTATCTTAAAAACTTCACCTTAGCAAGTCCCTGCCAACAATAAACAGCCCCAGGAAATGCAATTGTCGTCACCCGCGAACCATCGTTTTCTAACGTTGAATTCATCGACCTTCCCTCCCCAAACAGCTACGCCGAGGCAATATTGACGCTGCCTGCGACAGTTGCTAAACTTTGGGGTGCGATCGGCAAAGCAGATTATTGTACATAGTTGCGTAGCAGGCTGGCCCATTCCTATGGGGTGATTAGTGACACCAATAGCCCTGATTCAGGGAAAATTCTACGTACTCGTAGTCGAGTCCGCACCGTGGTGTCTGGAACCAGGCACAACCATAAAAATAAAAGACAGAATCATCGCTTACGTATCGGAAATAGTGAATCGCTGGTGCGTAAATAATGCCGGTCTGACAATATTCACACAATCGGAATACCAGCAGAGTTTACTGACGAAGCGACAAGCACGAGGTCACGTTATCCACGCTTCTTCACGGACTGCGCGACTGCATCCACAACCATAAAACTGGTGTAATTGTTAATTCTAACGACCATGTAGCCTTAGCAGGTTCGATCGAATGGTCGAGGCAAAACTTGCCTCAGCTTCAAAGTATGGGCAAGGCATTTCTCCTGCAGGCTCACAGTATGACGCACCAAGAAATGCACTGCCAACGGTGGCAGCTTTTATTGAAGATGTTGCAGTCATCCAAAGTTTGAATTTAGCTTGTGGCTTTGGGGAGTGCAACTTTCAATTTGAGTTGTTGTCTCTTGCTCTCGGAGCCTTTCGTGGTCGGGTGTTCGACTCCGGGCTGAGAGTTTTGATGCGAAACTTCACAATCTACTGCACGTCCCTTTACTGGTGCTAAAGTAGGAGGCGGAGCTAAAAATAGCGATCGCCATAGACTTGTCAAAAACCACAAGCTGAGCTAAAAAAGTTTATAAAGAGTATTGCCCTTATGTCGAATGCAAGTGCGTCTAGTCAGCCGTACTCCTTACTCGTAGTCATTGTTAATTACAGGACGCCCCGCCTGACAATCGACTGCTTGCACTCTCTAGTCGGCGAAATTAGATCGCTCCCCAATACCCGCGTTGCAATTGCCGACAACGCTTCTGGCGATACCTCAGTCCCAGAAATTGCAGCAGCCATCGCCGCAGAAGGCTGGAGCGAATGGGCATCCTTCGTCCCCCTAGACCGGAACGGCGGCTTCGCCTTCGGAAACAATGCCTTGATCCGTCCCGTACTGCAATCGCCCAATCCCCCCCCTTACTTCCTGCTGCTCAACCCAGATACTGTAGTTCGCCCCGGCGCATTGAAAGCTCTTGTCGATTTCATGGACTCTCATCCCGAAGCAGGAATCGCCGGCAGCCGTTTAGAGGACCCCGACGGCACGCCCCAAGAGTCAGCTTTTCGGTTTCACAATATTTTTACCGAAGTCGATTTCGGCTGGCGTCTTAGCCCTGTGTCGAAGTTATTGAAAAACAAGGTCGCCGTCCCTCCGATTTCTCAAGAAATCTGCCAAACTGATTGGGTGGCTGGAGCCAGCATGATCGTCCGCCGCGAAGTATTTGAACAGGTTGGCTTGATGGATGAAGCTTATTTCAGGTACTGCGAAGAAATGGACTTTTGCCTGCAAGCAAACAAAGCTGGCTGGAGTTGCTGGTATGTACCTGAAAGTCGCGTTGTCCACTTAGTCGGTCAAAGCTCCGGCGTCACCGACACCAAAGCCGCCCCCAAGCGAATGCCCCAGTATTGGTTTGATTCCCGGCGGCGCTACTTTATCAAAAACTATGGCTTTCTCTACGCCGCCTTAACCGATCTCTGCTGGGCTTCGGGTTTTGCTGCGTTCCGGGTGCGCTGCGCCGTAGAAGGCAAGCCAGACAACGACCCGCCAAACTACCTCCAGGATTTCTTGCTCAATAGTGTATTTTTCAAAGGAGGTTCGATAGAAGAATCGAAAAATTTTTAAAGTATTTTTGCAAACAAGTCTCAGCTCGCTCAACTGTGTTAAATATGGCCAGTAAATCATTCCCTGAGAGAGCAAAAAGCTTGGTATTCCTCATAAAATAAACTCGGTGCATCCGACATTGAAAATCTCAAAAATAGCAGATTATTGTTGGTATCAACAAACAGATAAAACCAGACAGAGTGTTGAGTAAAGCTTATGGTAACTCAGACGGACTTAATAAGTGAAAATCAAGTAGAAGCTCCTGCACTAGGACTGTGGCAACAGATTCAAGAAGATTGGATCGCTCACGGTCGCGATTGGACGAAGCCCGGATTTAGGGCGGTAGCTGTTCAGCGCTTTGGTGTATGGAGAATGCAAGTAGAACCGAAATTACTTCGCGCTCCTTTGAGCATTCTTTACCGATCGCTCTATCGCAAAATCCGCAATACCTACGGTATAGATTTGCCTTATACAGTAAAGCTCGGTCGCCGCGTGGTAATTGAACATCAAGGTGCTATTATTATTCACGGATATTGCACGATCGGCGACGACTGCATTATCCGCCAAGGCGTAACCCTGGGAAATCGCTACTTGGACAAGCCGTTAGAATCTCCTCAATTGGGCGATCGGGTTAACGTCGGCGCTGGTGCAAAAATCCTCGGAAAAGTAAACCTGGGAGACGACGTAAATATCGGAGCAAACGCCGTAGTTTTATCAGACATTCCTGCCGGTCAAACGGCCGTTGGCATTCCGGCGAAGATGATTGCAACCAAACAAATTCAAGACAAAAATACTTAAATTATTAGATAGCATTGATTATGTCTCAATTGCACAAAGTTGGATTGGTGGCGATCGGACGCAATGAAGGCGATCGCCTCCGGGCGTGCTTGCTATCAGCGAAGGTCCAAGTAGATCTGGTGGTTTATGTCGATTCTGGCTCAACAGACGGTAGCTTGGAATTAGCCCGATCGATCGGAGCCGATACAGTAGAACTAGACTTATCTATACCGTTTACCGCAGCACGCGCCAGAAACGAAGGCTTTGCCCGCTTGCTGGAACTAGCGCCAGACATCGAATTTGTCCAATTTGTGGACGGTGACTGCGAAGTAGTTGATGGATGGATCGATCGATCCCAACAAGAACTCACAGCAAAACCCGACGTAGCCGTAGTGTGCGGGCGCAGACGTGAAAGATTTCCCGACGCCACACCATACAACCGACTGTGCGACATCGAGTGGGACACGCCTGTCGGCGAAGCCAAAGCTTGCGGAGGCGACTCCATGATGCGAGTCAAAGCATTCGAGCAAGTCGGCGGTTTCAACCCCGCCCTCATTGCCGGCGAAGAACCGGAACTCTGCGTGCGGCTGCGACAAAACGGCTGGAAAATCGAGCGTTTAGATGCAGAAATGACCCTGCACGACGCCCAAATGACAGGTTTTGACCAGTGGTGGAAGCGCTCTAAAAGAGCAGGTCACGCCTACGCCGAAGGTTCCTGGCTGCATGGTAACACCCCCGAACGCCACTGGGTCAAAGACACGTTCAGGATCTGGTTCTGGGGCTTCATTTTACCAGTGCTAGCATTGGTTACAGCCTGGTTCACTCATGGGTGGAGCCTGTGGTTGCTGGCCGGCTACCCGGTACTTACTTACCGAATTTACCGCCGGATGAAGCAGCAAGCGAATTTGCCAGCCAAGGATGCGGCGCTTTATGCTATATCTTGCGTTTTGGGGAGATTTCCCCAGTTGCAAGGTCAGATTCAGTTTCACCAGCGCCGCTTGCTGGGACAGCGCAGCAACTTGATCGAATACAAGACATCAAACCCATCAATTGAGCAAGTTAGAATTAGTGCTAAGTCTACTAAGTAGGTCAGTCACTATGAACTTAACTTGTTTTTTCTAGAACTTCTTCCCTGTAATTCGGAATTGAGTGTTGCTGTAGATACTGTCTTGAAATGTCAAGGGGTCGCGAGTAAATAATACCATTTCTCTAAAGTTATGCAACAGTAGCTAGGGCTGATAAAATGTAATCCCATCCGGCTATAGATGCCAGGGTAAGCTCATCTAATACCAATTTCCTAAAGCTTTGCTACAGATATAGCTTCTAAAATGAATTGCCATCCCGTCAAAGAAGCAATGACTTCATTCGTCAACTTGTTTAACTCTTTTTGCTGAGCAATGCTCTCAACTCCTCTATTTGTTCAAATCTCAACCATTTCAATTGTTCTTTTATATACCCCCAGAGTCTTTCTATGGGGTTTACTTCCGGGCTGTAGGCAGGCTGAAACAGTAAAATTACATTCAGGCGGTATGCTGAGATTTAAAGAGCTATGAAACCCGCCATTGTCTACTTTAATTATATATAAATCCCGAGGGTATTTACTGGCGAATATCTCCAAAAACTTCTCAAAGCAGACTGTATCTAAATGGGTAAACTCGTAAAAAAAACCTCTCCAGAAGCGTGGCTCCACTGCCCCGTACAGCCACAAATAAGTAAAATCCCATTGCACTTTTCCTTGTGGTTTTATTCCGCTCCCCGTTAACTTTCTTCTCCTAATTGTATGCAGCCCCATCCGGCTTTCATTTTCACTCCAATATCGTACTTTTTTCCACTTTTTTAACAAGCTCTCACTCTGACTCAGGCTGTTTTTGATTAAGAATGACAGTTTTTTTTAAATTCTTCTGGTGCTCCTGGTTTTTGTTTTTCACTTACCGGGCGCGGGACTTTTAATTTTGCTTTCAGCCGATATCTTGTCCGCTGATGCACAGTCCGGCCACTTTTACTTCACAGAAGTTTGTCAACCATTCATGTACTTCTTTGTAGCTACTAAATCCTTTAGGCTCTGACAATTCCTTTGAGCATCTTTCTACCGTTTCTGAATTCATTATTCAAGGTCGAACCGAACGGGGTTTCTGGAATAATAATTCTTCTATTCCCCCCGAGCGATAGCTAGAAAGTCATCTTTGTATTGTGGTACGATGTTTCCCGGCGTCGCACAGCAGCCGACAATACACTTTTTACCGTTTGGGTTTTGAGCCAATACAGAACTTGTAATTTTTCGTGGCGAGTCGCGTCTTTCTCTCTCCCCAGAAGAGCTTTTAGTTCTGATTCTGTTTCCCGAATCTCAATTTTGACGGCTCCTGAGATTTTTCCGACTTCTGTTTGGGTACTAACTTACAAAAATGACCTTGACTAATTGTAGCACTACTTTAGAAAAACGGTATAACCTACTGTACCCCCCTCTCCTTGGGTTCTGAGAGTAAAAATAATGTGTAAATGTCCTGATTGCATTGCGCTGTCGAGGTTTTAGTTATTTTTCTGATTGTCCGATACCCGTTAGTAGACCTTCCCTCTTTATCAATTCACTATTTGGTTATTTTGTCAATGCGTAAGTCCTAGTGATTTAGGATTGCTATATATCAATTTTTCCATTGCGAAATTAATAAATCTTTGTCCTCTTCGTTCTACTTCTTGTTTTTTAACCACAATAAATCCTTTACTTTCAAAGAACGGTTTAGCTGTAATACTGGCTTCTGTAAATATTTTTTTGATTCCTAAGTTTCTGGCTTTTGAATTAATCTGTGCTAAAATTTGGGTACCAACTCCTTGTCTTTGAAAATCTTGATGACAGTAAAAGCGATCGATATGACCGTTGGCTTCCAGTTCCCCAAAACCTACAATTTTCTCACCCTCTTCTGCTACGAAGGTAAAATTACTGCTTAAACTTTTAGTCCAACTTTCGATATCCATATCTGCTGGAGCCCAAGCATCTACTTGTGCTTTTGTGTAATCCCGAATATTTACTTCGTGCACCGTGTCGTAAAACAATTTTATGATTTTTTGGGTGTCGCAGATTTGGTAGGTTCGTACTATCATAAATTATTCCTAATTTATAGGATCAATTATTGAAGACAATCACCCTCTCTGTAGTAGTAAGGTGCGGAGTACGCACCCTACAGATAGAGGAAAAATCGCTGGTTTGCGCAAGTCGTAAATTTTCTAGTCTCCCAGACAAATTCCCAAACCGCGAGCTGTTTTTACGAGAGTAGAATAGGGTTCTACAGCTCTGTATTTGGAGATAGCATCTTCTAAAGGAACGCTCATAACTTCCCGCTGCTGCCAAGTTACCATGCGATCGTATTTCTCCTCAGCAATTAAATCAACCGCGGCTATGCCAAAAGCCGAAGCAATCAATCTTTCTAGCGGCGAAGGTGTACCCCCACGCTGAATGTGTCCCAAAACAGTAACCCGCGTTTCTGCGCCGCTACAGTCAGAAATTGTATCAGCTAAATACTGACCGATTCCCCCCAACCGACTTTGACCTAATCGATTTGTGTGCATCAATAATTCACCTTCTTCAGTGCGAACTGCCTCCGCTACTACAATTAAACAGTAGTTTTTACCCTGTTCTTGACGTTCTCGGATTTTTTCGCAGATTTGGGAAATTTTGTAAGGAATTTCCGGAATCAGAATTATATCAGCTCCCCCAGCAATTCCGGCACTAATCGCAATATGTCCGGCATCGCGTCCCATGACTTCAAGAATCATGACGCGGCTGTGACTTGCTGCGGTAAAATGCAAGCGGTCGAGTGCTTCTGTAGCAATATTGACAGCAGTGTCAAAACCGATGGAACGCTCTGTAATTCCAACATCATTATCAATAGTTTTAGGAATACCAACTAAGTTTAAATTGCCTTGTTTAGCAAGCTTTCGGAGAATGGCGAGACTGCCGTCGCCACCAATGCCAATTAAGGCATCAATACCTAATAGATGATAGCCTTCGATAATTTCATCCGAACGATCGAGCAATGTCCCATCCGACATCGGAAAAGCAAAAGGATTTCCCTCATTTGTCGTGCCTAACATGGTGCCACCAATAGTCAGCCAAGGGTCTACTTTTTCAATATTTAAGGGGATGCCTTGAGGAGGGCGACTCATCAATCCTTTGGTGGCTTGACGAATTCCCAAAACCTTCCAATTGTAAGTTCCGACTGCGCGGTGCACGACGGCTCGAATCACTGCATTTAAACCCGCACAGTCACCCCCGCTGGTGAGGATGCCGATGCACTTGTGTTTTCCCATAATTGTTGTCAGACTTTTTTTGGAACTCTGATTGTAAAATCTCTGGTATTAGTTATTAAAAGATTTCAGAATTTCGATAGAATTGGAAATTTTTGGAGATCGATCGCACTCTCAATGCCTCACGGTGCGATCGATCTCCAAAAATTTCTCGCTCTCCACTTGACAAACTATACTCCTCTATGTTAATGAAGCAGAAGCAAACCTAACTCGAACAGTCCAGGACGCAAAAACCGGGTTTCTTGACGTAATTTGGTCGTATACCCTCGATCGCGACAACGATAAACCGGGTTTTTGGGGGAATCGT
>JAICRN010000299.1 GCA_025937335.1 Microcoleus sp. TY_ISSM_2_bin.22 | reverse complement strand
TATTAGCCGCTTTGGCGGGGATGGGAGCGGATAATGCTCGAATTGAGGTTGATGGGCCGGAAGTGCCTCTGCTGGACGGTTCGGCTCTGGTTTGGGTAGAGGCGATCGCCCATACCGGCTTAGTACCTCAAGAATCGAAGCAAGACCCCACTTCCTCCTTCGTCCTAGAACAGCCAATTTGGGTGCGTCACGGGGATGCTTTTGCAGCGGCTTTACCGTCAGCGGAAACTCGGTTTAGTTACGGAATTGATTTTGAGGAACCGGCGATCGGCAATCAATGGTACAGTTGGTCGCCAGAGGCAGAAAGTTTTGCGACGGCGATCGCCCCAGCCCGCACTTTTGGACTTGCTCGCCAAGTTGACCAATTGCGACAAGCAGGTTTGATCAAAGGTGGTACCCTAGAAAACGCCCTAGTTTGCGATCGATCCGGCTGGCTCAACCCGCCCTTGAGATTTGCCAACGAACCGGTGCGCCATAAAATCCTAGACTTAGCAGGCGACCTCAGTCTGCTAGGAACTTGGCCAAAAGCTCACTACTTGGCTTACAAAGCCAGTCACAACTTACACGTCCAACTCGCCCAAGCCCTGAAATCGGAAGCTCTAGCTACGCTAGATAAAAGTTAGGAAAAAACAGGCGATCTGTTAAGATTGCATCTTCCTTCTTCCTTCTGCCATACCACACTCAAAAGTCTTCAAGCAATGTCCACGCTGACTGAAGTTAACACCCTCAATACTGCTAATTCTGAATCCGTCCCCACCAACAACGGTGAGGATTCTCCAGCGGTTAAATCTACTTTTACTCTCGAAGAAGTTCAGAAATTATTGCCTCATCGCTATCCTTTTGCACTGGTTGACAAGATTGTTGATTACGTGCCGTCCGAGAGGGCTGTAGGAATTAAAAATGTGACTTTCAACGAACCGCATTTTCAAGGTCATTTTCCCGGACGGCCGATTATGCCTGGGGTATTAATTGTCGAAGCGATGGCTCAAGTTGGCGGTATTGTTCTGGCTCAGTTGCCCGACATCGAGCAAGGATTGTGGATGTTTACCGGAATTGATAAAGTCAAGTTCCGCCGTCAGGTTGTACCGGGCGATCGGTTGCTGATGACTGTAGAATTGCTGTGGGTAAAACGCCGTCGCTTCGCGAAAATCCAGGCTCTGGCTGAAGTAGACGGACAAAAAGTTTGTGAAGGAGAATTGATGTTTTCGATGGTAGATTAAATTGGAATTGGTAAGAGTTTGCTGGTAATTGTGAGTTGTGATTTTTGAGTTGTGAATTTAACTTGAAACCGCAAAGCGTTGCGAGGAACCAAGCAATCTTAAAATTAAGAAGTTTCCTTCTTCCCTCTTCCTTCTTCCTTCTTCCTTCTTCCTTCTTCCTTCCCACTTACCAGCAAAAAAAACTGACAAATGCTTACTTTGATTCACCCAACTGCTGTGATTCATCCCGGCGCTGAACTTCACCCGACTGTAGAAGTGGGAGCTTATGCTGTAATTGGGGAAAGAGTGAAAATCGGGCCGGATACTAAGATTGGCGCTCATGCAATTATCGACGGACTAACCGAAATAGGCGCTCGCAATCAAATTTTCCCCGGTGCGGCGATTGGTTTGGAACCTCAAGATTTGAAATACGAGGGTTCTGCGACTAGGGTGAAAATTGGCGACAGCAATCTGATTCGGGAATACGTGACAATTAACCGCGCTACTGGAGCCGGGGAAAGCACGACAATTGGCAATCATAATCTATTGATGGCTTATGTTCATGTGGGACACAATTGCGCGATCGCCGATCGAGTAATTATCGCCAATGCTGTAGCCTTAGCCGGACACGTTAAAATCGAGTCTCAAGCCCGCTTGAGCGGTGTTTTGGGCGTTCACCAGTTTGTCCACATCGGCCGCTTGTCTATGGTGGGCGGCTTGAGCAGGATCGATCGAGATGTACCTCCTTATATGCTAGTCGAGGGGAATCCTTCGAGAGTGCGAGCAATCAACAAAGTAGGTCTCGAACGCGCCGGTTTTACCGCAGAAGATTTGCTAGTTTTGAAGAAAACTTTTCGTATTCTATACCGTTCTGGCTACACTCTCGATCGAGCTTTGGAGCAGTTGGATTTGTTACCAGAAAACCCCCACTTGCAGCACCTGCGGAGATTTGTGCAGCAGTCTGTAACCAAAGGACGGCGCGGTTTGATTCCTGGCAAAAAGTGAATGAGGTAGAATAAACCTATGAACTCAGCGACTGTTGCCATATGAATGTATATACTTCAGTCAAATCTACATCCCCTGAAACAGAACCAGATGGCTGCATCAGGTTCTCAGATGTTAGTTGGGAGCAATTTGAAGCTATAGAAGCAGCTTTTAAAGATTTCAGAGGTGTGAAATTTTTCTATCTCGATCGACTACTGCAAATTATAACTGTCTCGCCCGAACACGAAATAATCAAGAAAACTCTCTGTATGCTGCTAGAGGCATATATGAGAGCAAATGGGATTAGATTTTACGGCAAGGGCGGCCCGACTCTAGGTAACAGAGAATTAGGCGGTAGAAAAGAGCCGGATGATTCCTATGATATAGGAACGCAAAAAATAGTCCCAGATCTTGCTATTGAAGTGGTAATTACCAGTGGCGGGATAAATACTCTAGAATTATACAAAAGATTGGGCGTTCGGGAAGTCTGGTTTTGGCAAAATAGTCAGTTATCTCTATATTACTTAACAGGTGAAAATTATCAGGATATGCCCCGGAGTACATTCCTTCCCGATCTAGACTTAGAATTACTCATACGCTGTGCTAATATGCCCGATCAATATGATGCTGTTACCGAATTATTAGCAAACATCTCACCTGTATAAATTCAAAATATGAAAATTTTTATCAGCACTGGTGAGGTTTCGGGCGATTTGCAAGGAGCTTTGTTAGTCGCAGCCTTAAAACGTCACGCTGTCGCCGCCGGTTTGGAGTTAGAAATCACCGGATTGGGTGGCCCTCGTATGGCAGAAGCTGGGGCTACTATTTTAGGCGATACTGTGGGCATTGGTTCTATGGGCCTTATAGAATCAGTGCCGTATATTTTGCCGACGATCCAAGTTCAGCAAAAAGCTAAAAAATATCTCAAAAACTTCCCCCCCGATGCTGTTGTATTGATTGATTATTTGACTCCAAATCTCGGTATTGGCAGCTACATCCGCCGCTGTTTGCCTGATTTGCCGGTGGTTTGGTACATCGCACCTCAAGAATGGGTTTGGTCGATTTCTCCTCGCAATACCGATCTGATTGTCAATATTTGCGACCAACTTTTGGCAATTTTCCCAGAGGAAGCTTGTTATTATCGAGACAAAGGAGCTCAAGTGAGTTGGGTTGGTCATCCTTTGGTGGATAGAATGCAATCTGCGCCCAGCCGGGAAGTTGCCCGCAAAACTTTGGGAATTGTGCCGGAACAGGTGTCGATCGCCCTAATTCCCGCTTCCAGACACCAAGAACTCAAGTACCTGATGCCGGTTATATTTGAGGCAGCTCAAATTATTCAAGCTAAATTGCCGGAAGTTCATTTTTGGATTCCGCTTGCTAACAAAGCTTTCCGCAGCAAAATCGAACAGGCGATCGACAATTACGGTTTGCGGGCTACTTTGTTAGAAAATCAAACTCTGGAAATCTTGGCTGCTGCCGATCTGGCGATTACTAAATCTGGTACTGTTAATCTGGAGTTGGCTTTGCTGGATGTTCCGCAAGTTGTCCTCTATCGCGTCAGTCCGATTACGGCGATTATTGCTCGCCACGTGCTGAAATTTTCGATTCCTTTTATGTCTCCGCCCAATTTGGTGCAAATGAAGCCGATCGTCCCGGAGTTGCTGCAAGACGAGGCGACTGCGGAAAATATAGTGAACCACGCACTGGAATTGCTGCAAAATGCCGATCGACGCCAGCAAACTTTGGCAGGTTATCGGGAAATGCGCGAAAGTCTCGGAGATGTGGGTGTGTGCGATCGGGCCGCTGCGGAAATAATGAAAAATGTCAAATTAAATACTGCTTGTTAAAGCAATTTTTGTATTGAAAGGTTATGTATAAACCCGCTTACTTTGTGGCTGGCTTGTGGACAAACCCACGATTTATTACCAAAAACGCGGTTGATTTCCTTAATTTCTATTAAAGCAACTTTGTTATTGAAATGTTATGCCAAGCTATCGGAAAAAGCGACCGATCGCTGTTGATTTATTTGCAGGCGCGGGCGGCATGACCCTGGGCTTTGAACAAGCAGGTTTTGATGTACTTGCATCTGTCGAAATTGACCCTATTCACTGCGCCACACACGAGTTTAATTTCCCGCTGTGTTCTATTGTGTGCAAAGATGTCACAGCGCTTACGGGCTCAGAAATTCGGAAAAAATCGGCGATCGGGCGGCGCGAGATAGACGTAGTAATTAGCGGTTCGCCCTGTCAAGGATTCTCCATGATGGGCAAGCGCGATGTGGACGACCCGCGAAATTCTCTAATTTTTCACTTTCAACGCTTAGTCTTGGAGCTTAAACCAAAGTTTTTCGTAATGGAAAATGTGCCGGGAATTGCATCAGGAGAACACAAAGAACTCCTGAAGCTTTTAATTAGCTATTTTATGGAAGCAGGCTATCAAGTAGAAGAAAACTATCAAGTTCTAAACGCCGTTCACTACGGAGTGCCGCAAGCTCGCAAACGATTGTTTCTGATTGGCTGCAAAAAAGATTATGAGCTGCCAAAATATCCTCATCAAACGACTATACTCCCGAAAATTAAAGTTCCTAAACGGTATAAAAAAGTTAATTTACCTCCTGTCCCGACAGTTTGGGATGCGATTGGAGATTTGCCGGAAGTGGAAAATTACAGCGAGTTGCTGCACCGAGATTGGGTAATCGCGGAGTACGGAAAGTGCAGCACTTATGCGAGTATAATGCGCGGAATCGATGGTTTGGATGATGATTATTCCTACGATCGCGAGTACGATCGACAAATCCTTTCTTGTAGTTTGCGAACTAAACATTCTCAGGAATGTATGGAAAGGTTTCACGCTGCTAAACACGGCGAAAAAGAGCCGATCAGCCGTTTTTACAAGCTTCACCCCCAGGGAGTTTGCAATACTCTCAGGGCGGGAACCGACAGGGCGAGGGGGGCTTATACTTCGCCGAGACCGATTCACCCGATCGCCCCTCGGTGCATTACAGTCAGAGAAGCTGCGCGGCTGCATTCCTATCCTGACTGGTTTAGATTTCACGTTACAAAATGGCACGGTTTTCGCCAAGTCGGAAATTCTGTACCGCCGCTATTGGCGAAAGCTGTAGCAGCGCAGATTATTAGCGCTTTGGGCGTGACAGCAATTAAGCCGAGTCTCAAGCTGACATGGGGAGATGATTCGTTGCTTAAGCTGAATTGGTCGGAAGCAGAACACTATTATCTAAAAAGTTAAGCATTAGATTTAACTATCTCTAATTGGGAATTTGTGAGTAGTAATTGGGACTTGAGAATTGCAGTCCTGGACGCATCGGAACCGGTGAAACCGGGTTTTTTTACCTTGGGTACGGTCTACAACGGGTATTTTCGTAAAAAACCCGGTTTATAAACAATCGTGCGTCAGTCCTAAATTGGTAATTGCTAATTGCTAATTGGTAAACAAGTAGTGATTTTTTCCTTTCATCTGCTTCTACAGACCGAGTTAGATCGAATCGCATCGCTACTTATGCAGGACTACCCCCAATGAAGGGCGGGCTACCCTCCTTTGTATCAGTGGACACAGATGATGATCGGCACGAGATGTCCCCGGTAATTAAACAAACCGGGAATGTATTCCGGGGCATTGTGCAGTTTTTTTAAGGTGACAGTGGGGCAACTATTTCGACTACACCTCTGCTATCCAAGGCGTAGCGATCGTCCTATACATCAAATAGCAACATCAACATCTAGATACTATTTAAGATTTTAGATTGTAAAAGTCTCCCGATAAAACATTTTGATAAATTTCGCTGAGTTTTGCAACAATTACGAGTCTTTTGGAATTCTAGAGCTATCGTGTAAAAAGTGTATTTTCAGGAGACTCAACTAATATGGGTTGGTTTAAAAGACTGTTCGGACTCGAAAAGCCTGAAGCCCCCGCTGAACCGATGGCACAAGTAGTACAGCAAGCAGCACAAGCGCAATCGATCGCTCCTGCTAAAGTCGGCCCAGACGGAAATTTTGACGAAAGCGGCTTAGCGAAGCGGGTTGCTTTAGCTTTTGACAGCGATGCAGAAGTTGCTGATATCGAGACTGTTTATGTGGCTCAGCTCAGCGGCACGGTTGTTCTCAAAGGTCAAGTTCCCAGTCAGGAAATTCTCGACAAGTTGGTGGCGATCGCCTCTGCTGAAGAAGGTGCCACAAACGTGCAAACCGATCAGGTGACAGTCGGCTAGTCTTGGGAACCGAAGCAGTTTCGCTCCGGGTGCTGCTCGAATCACTCAAAAACTCCATTAAACCCGCTGCGGCGGGTTTTTTCTTGCCATCTCGCCCTCAAAATATTAATTTTTATAAACCAAAGCGATTTATCTAAAAAAACAGTATAATTGAATACAGAAACTAAAAAAGTTTTAACTAGCAAAACCAAACCAGACCTGACTGCCCTTTTTATCTCCATAAATATAAGGATCAAAAAAATATGAAACTCACTTATCGCGGCGTAAACTACGAGTACGACATTCCGACAGTCGATATGATCGAAGGCGAAGTCGCGGGCAAATATCGGGGGCAAGACTGGAACTATCGCTATCCGAGACACATTCCGGTGCCCCAAAAATCCGGCGGCCCAAACTATACCACAAAGAGAGATTCTCGATCGGGCGATCGGGATGTCGCAGCAGCTAGCGCCTCAGCGGCGGTTAAATCTTACCCAACAGTTGTGGAAGTGGCGCAAGTGCACCGGGCGAATATTTGCAATATTCTCGATCGCAGACAGCAAGCAGCCAAAGCCAATGGCGACGAAACACTGCTCCGCTTGCTAGAAATTGAGTCGAGACAGATGGTCTGTTAGAGAAAAGCATCAGAAAACAAAGCGTTTGTCAAGGGGGGGAAATCGAGTTAAGCTCAATTTCCCCCTTTTGATGCTGTTTGTGCGATCGAATT
>JAICRN010000506.1 GCA_025937335.1 Microcoleus sp. TY_ISSM_2_bin.22 | reverse complement strand
CAATTTGTGCATACACCTTCTGTCCGATCGCATCGAGTTCGGCTTGGTCAGAAATCTCTGATGTGGCACTGGTTGCTGCATTGGGCGAGGCAGCCGCAGCAGCAGCAGCGATGGGTGCAGGGCTGGCAGCGGCGATGGGTGCAGGGCTAGCAGCGGCGATGGGTGCAGGGCTGGCAGCATCAGCGATGGGTGCAGGGCTGGCATTCGGTGCGATCGAACTTGCTGCGATTTGCGGGCTCGGGGGAGAACTCACAACCGCCGCCGCAGTCGCCGCCTGCGGTGCAGTTTCTGCTAGTTTCGCTTGCTTTAGCTGGCTGGAAACACCATACATATTGACCGCAGCTAAAGTAACCATTGCTGCGAACCACGAGGCTGCCAGGATGCCGCGTTTGATCGGCGAAGCTTCTGGGGCAACGGCTGCGTGAGACACAAAAGGTGCAGGTGCGATCGGCCTGTTAGCAATCTCCGCAAGCGCAGGCTTTTTGCTAGCAGGTAATGGCATCGGTAGCGCGACGGCTTCTGTCTCCGAGTCCGTTGCTTCATCGCCTTCGTGATGCGCGTAGCGAGAAAACAGGAACTCCAAAGCAAAGTTACGCAGTTCGTAGTATTTCGGGTCTTCCATAATCCGCGCCCGGTTGCGGGGACGGCTGAACGGAATGTGCATATCTTCGCCGATGGAAGCAGCAGGCCCGTTGGTCATCATCACGATGCGATCGGCTAAAAACAGCGCTTCGTCAATATCGTGAGTAATCATAATGACGGTAATTTTGTGCTGGCGCCAAATTTTCAGCAATTCTTCCTGCAACTCTTCCCGCGTAATTGGGTCTAGAGCCCCGAAAGGTTCGTCTAAAATCAAGAGTTTGGGTTGAGTTGCCAGAGCTCGGGCGATCGCCACCCGCTGTTTCATCCCCCCGGACAATTGGCCCGGTCTTTTGTTACAAGCTTCGGTCAGTCCCACTAATTCCAAGTGTTCCTTGACGATCGTATTGTGTTCGTCTGCGGACTTTTCCGGGTAAACATTTTCAACGCCGAGGTGAATGTTTTCAGTAGCAGTCAGCCACGGCAAAAGCGAGTAGTTTTGAAACACCACCATGCGATCGGGGCCTGGTTCAGTAATCCGCGAACCTTGCAGGGCCACTTCTCCGTTTGTCGGGCCGTTGAATCCCGCGATCATATTCAGCAAAGTTGATTTGCCGCAGCCTGAGTGACCGATCAAACAAATAAATTCGCCTTCATTAATAGTCAGGTTTACACCGTCGAGAACGACGTAAGGGCCTTTAGGAGTTTCGTAGACTTTCGATACGTCTTTAATAGTAAGAAAGTCTGGCTTGTCCGTTTGAATTTTGGTTGTTTGGGGGGTTTTGAGAGTTTGCATATTTTCAGGAGGGGGATTTTGGGTTGGGGAATTAGACATGACAACTTTCGATTGAGAATTTGAAATTAGGGAGTTAGGAAGCGGGAAATGTGGAGTCTTGTTTCCTGATTTCTTGCTCCTGATTCCCTTCCTATTTGCTGGTTATGCTGGCAGTTTGATGGAACACTGACTGCCTATTTGTTCAATTAAGATTTCTTCAATGCGGACGGCGCGCTTAATTTTGACATTTTGAAGATACTGGATCGGGTCGTCGAGATTAAATACAGTGCCGTCAAATAGCTCGATCGTCCGGCGATCTCTGGCGATATCCGGCAAACCCAATTCGCGCACTGCTTGACCGAAAACATCGGGCCGCAAAACTCGATCGACCACTTCCACCCAGTTTTTCGGGAACGGAATCAGTCCCCAGCGAGCCATCTGCGCCATCACCCACACCATTTCTAGGCGGTCTGGACAATTGGTTTTGTCAACGTAGAACTGGTTGAAGTTGTAAAGCATTTCTGGTTCTGCCTCCGTACCGCAGTTGTACGGGTCGAGGAACCCCGGACGGATGTCTTTGGAATTGGCGCCGATGTATTGTCCTTGGCTAATCAATTCAAGGACTTCTTCGCGGTTGCGGCGGTCGTCGCAGTAGTCGCAGGCTTCCAGAAGCGCTTTGACGAGGGCGAGGTGAGTTTGAGGATATTTCTGAGCCCAATCTTCGGTAACACCGAGAACTTTTTCGATGTGTCCGGGCAGAATATCGAGGGAACGGGCCATAACAAAACCCGTACCGCTGTTGACTGCGTGGGAGTTCCAGGGGTCGCCCGAACAGTAGCCGTCAATGTTGCCTGCTTTTAAATTCGATACCATCTGCGGAGGCGGAATCACGGTCAAGCCCACGTCGAGGTCGGGGTCGATGCCGCCCGCTGCCAGCCAGTAGCGGAACATCAGGTTGTGCATGGAGGCCGAGTGTACCGTGCCCAAGGTGTGAACTTTATCCGGAGTCTTGGCGATCGCAGCTTTGAAATCCTCTAATGTCCGAATGCCTTGTCTGTAAAGGTGTTTGCTGAAAACAATCGAATTGCCGTTGCGAGACAGCGTGAGGGCGCTGCAGACGGGCACAGGGGCTTCACCGTCCAGGCCCAACAGCATGGCGACCGGCATTCCTGCAACCATTTGCGCCGCGTCCAGCCGTCCTTCGGCGACTCCTTTGGCGATCGCTTTCCAGCTAGGTTCGCGGCTGAGAGTAACTTCTTCCAAGCCGTGGGCTTGGAAGAATCCTTTTTCTTTGGCTACCACTAAGGGCGCGCAGTCGGTGAGGGGAATAAAGCCGATGTCGAGGTTGATTTTTTCCAGACCGTTGCGGGCGATGACAGGCGGTTGTTGTTTGGCCCGGCGCTGTTTGACCCGCTTTTGCTGGTTGAGGAAGTAAACCATTTCGTTCCGCAGCGCGTAGTAACTCGGATGGTTGACAACTTCCATGCGCTTGCGGGGGCGGGGAATGTTCACTTCGAGGATTTGCCCGATTTGCGCTTCCGGGCCGTTGGTGAGCATTACAATGCGATCGCTCAGCAATAAAGCCTCATCCACGTCGTGAGTTACCATCACGCTGGTGACTTTGCTTTCTTCGCAAATTTTCATCAACTGGTCTTGCAAACCGCCGCGAGTTAAGGCATCAAGTGCTCCGAAGGGTTCGTCTAGCAGCAGCAGTTTCGGGCGAATCGCCAGGGCGCGGGCGATCGCAACTCTTTGTTTCATCCCCCCAGAAATTTCGCCCGGTCGTTTGTCGGCTGCGTGCCCGAGTCCGACCAATTTAATGTGGTGTTCGATCACCAACTCGCGATCTTCTTGAGAGTTACCGCTGTAAATTTCATTTACTGCTAGGGCAATATTTTCGCGTACCGTCAGCCAAGGTAGCAGCGAGTAATTTTGAAACACCACCATTCTGTCCGGGCCTGGATCGCGGACTTCGCGTCCTTCTAAAGTAATCCCGCCCTGACTTGCTTTGTCGAGGCCGGCGATGATATTTAGCAGCGTAGATTTGCCGCAGCCAGAGTGTCCGATTAAAGTGATGAATTCTCCCTTTTTAATTTTTAGTTCGATATTTTTAAGAGCAATGTATTGCTCTCCATTAGGCAAGTTAAATACGCGGTCAACGTGGTCTACTTCAACAAATACTGACATGGCTATTTTAGGTTAGTTTGTAATTTGTAGATTAAGTCTATTTAGGGTGCGTCTGGCCGCACCTTCCCTTGTTTGCTGTAGGGTGCGCACTGCGCACCTTACCTTGTTTAGGTCACTCTCAACCAAATCCTATTTCTGTTCTTCGGGAACAACTTTGGAAGCGATGAAACCAACAATTCTGTCTAAAATCAAACCGACAATTCCTACATAAAGCACTGCTAGAATCACGGCGCTGAGTCTAGAACTGTTGTAAGCGTCCCAGATGAAGAAGCCGATGCCGACGCCGCCGACTAACATTTCTGCAGCTACGATCGCCAGCCAAGACAAACCGATACCAATTCTCAAGCCAGTGAAGATGTAAGGAACAGAAGAGGGAAGCAGGATTTTCCAGAAGTATTTTTGGTTGGGGAGACGCAAGACGCGGGCGACGTTTCTGTAGTCTTGGGGTATTTGTTGAACGCCTACTGTGGTGTTAATTAAAATCGGCCAAATTGCTGTAATTAAAATTACGAATAGTGCTGACACTTCGTTAGCTTTCACCCCCATGCCTTCAAAGGGATTGAATTGTTGAAATACTGCCAGGGCGATCGGCAGCCAAGCCAGGGGCGGGATAGTTCTGAATACTTGAAACAGCGGGTCTAAAGCATCGAACATTAAGGAGTTTGTGCCGATCAGGATTCCTAAACTGATGCCAAGAACTGCTGCCAAAGTAAAGCCGATCGCCACCCGCTGCAAGCTAGCCAAAATTTGCCAGAACAAGCCTTTATCTGTACCGCCGTTGTCGAAGAAAGGATTGATAATCAGCTCCCAGCTTTCTTGGACAGCTTTGATTGGACCCGGCAAGGTGGATGAGGCATCGTGGCAGAGGATCTGCCATATTATCAGTAGAACTGTAATTGCTACCAGGGGGCGGATGATTTTTCGGCGGTTTTTTTGAACCTGATCCAGAACGAAATTTACTGGATTTTTGCTTTTAGAAACAGCGAGGTTTGTTGCCATTTTTGTTTTTGCAGTATTGTGAATAAT